>LKMM01000117.1 GCA_001563885.1 Natrialbaceae archaeon B1-Br10_E2g27 | reverse complement strand
GCCTAAAACACTTATAGCTGCCGGTCCGTTCCCAGCCGATGAAAGCACAAACCGAGCTACAGCTCGACGCCGCTTGGAATCAAGCTGTGTTGTCTGAGCAGGCTCCCTTCGTCGTCATAGACCAGAAACGTGCGTTTGTTGTAGGTGACGAAGGGCTCGTCGTCGTCCTCGAGGGTGATCTCGACTTCATAGCGGCCGTCGTCGTCGGCCGTTTCGCCGTAGCCGCGGGCGGCCGAAATGAACGTCAGGACGTCCGTTGCGTCTTCGTTGAGTTCGAGAATAAACTCGCCGGTGATTCGGTTTGTCACACTGACGACGCCGTCGGTCTCCTCACCGAGTGGCCCCTGCAGTCGGAGTGCAACGTCGGTTTCGTTTGCAGCGAGCAGGTCGCCATCGGTCCCGGTAAGGCGCTCGCGAAGCATCGACGCTGGACCAGTAAACACGATAGATACCGAGGGCTTGCTCGGGTTGCCGTCGGTCTCGACCCACTCGACGTTATCGACGTCCAAGGTGAAATGCTCGCGCCTCATTCCGTACCCAGCGGTTAGCGCTCAGGCCGTATGAACGTAACGCACGAGTGGTCCGTCTCTTGACAGTGAAACGGCGGCCATGTGAAGATAATTGAGACAAAACAGCCACCTCACTTAAGAGGGCTCGGTTCCGATGTATCGACCGACTGTCCCTGCACAGATGTCAGACAACCACCAGCCGGATGCCGATCGGCACGACAGCAGCCCAGTCGAGAGGTCGACGGAGACAGCGGCTGAAACGTCCGCCACAGCCCCCGAATCGCGGATCGACCGCATCCGGCGACACGTCGGCCGGTTTCTCGAGGTGGTCCGCGGGTCACAGATCGAGTTGGTCGGATACGATCCGACGGTTCACGAACCATTAGTCGAGTTCGATGGAATCGACGGTCTCGAGGAAGTCGACCACTACTGGGTGAACGCGCCGTTTTCGTTCGTGACTATCGGCTACGATCCAGCGGCAAACCAACATCAGTACCACACGGTCGAGCCGACGCTCGAACGGGACGAGCGGGCGCTACTCGAGACGCTGTTCGAGGACGTCCGTGATCCGTTGCTCTACCGGGATGAGACGGACGCAGACATCAAGACCTTACTCCGAGAGACGATCCACGAGTACCTCGAGCGATACGGCGCACAGATCGATCCGGCGACGTTTTACCGGCTGTTTTATTACATCTATCGGGACTTCCGTGGGTACGGTCGACTCGATCCGATCATGCACGACCCACACGTCGAGGACGTCTCGTGTGATGGCTACGAGTTGCCGATTTTCGTCTATCACGACGATTACACCGACATCGAGACGAACGTTTCGTTCGACAAACAGGAACTCGACCGGTTTGTCGTCAGACTCGCCCAACAGTCGGGCCGACACATCTCCATTGGCGATCCGATGGTCGAAGCAACGCTTGCAGATGGCTCGCGAGCCGAACTCGCACTCGGCCAGGAAGTCACTCCCAGGGGGTCTGCGTTTACCATCCGGAAGTACGCCGACGATCCATTTACGCCGGTTGACTTACTCGAGTATGGCACGTTCAACGTCGATCAGATGGCGTATCTCTGGCTGGCGATCGAACACAACAAGAGTCTCATCTTCGCCGGCGGCACTGCGAGTGGAAAGACAACGAGTATGAACGCGATCTCGATGTTTATCCCGCCGCGTTCGAAGGTGTTGACGATCGAAGACACCCGCGAACTCGAGTTGTATCACGACAACTGGCTTTCCTCGGTCACACGCGAGCAACTCCACGAAGGAAACGACGTGACGATGTACGACCTGTTGCGATCGGCACTCAGACATCGCCCCGAGTACATCGTCGTCGGTGAGGTCCGTGGTGAGGAGGCGATCACGCTGTTTCAGGCGATGAACACCGGCCACACGACCTACTCGACGATGCACGCCGACTCGGTCCAGACGGTTATCAACCGGTTGGAAAACGAGCCGATCAACGTTCCGCGGGCGATGGTCCAGAGTCTGGATATCCTGTCGGTACAGACGCTCACTCGGCTCAATGACGGACGAGTGCGTCGAAACAAGGTCCTCGCCGAAATAGAAGGGATCGACCAGCGGACGGGTGAACTCGATTACTCGATGGTCTACTCCTGGGAGGGTGAGACGGATACGTTCCGTTCACACGGGAGCCAACTGCTTGCCGATATCCGCGAGGAACGAGGCTGGAGTGAGACCGAACTCCGGACCGAACTGCGGAACCGACGCCGGTTTCTCGAGTATCTACAAGCAAACACCATTACTGACTACCGGCGCTTTACCGCCCTGGTCAACGAGTACTACACGGATACCGAAGCCGTCCTCGAGACGATTGATGCGGAGCCAACCGCTGGTGAGATGATGGAGATCATAGAGGATGGGACCACGACGGGGCTTGAGTTCGAAACTGATAGTTGATACCGATGGCACTCACGAGCTTTTTGCCGCTTGTCGTCGCTGCGATACTCTGTCTGCCGATCGCCCTCTCGGTCGTAAGCGAGCGGGTCGACCGAGCCGTTACTCGGGTTGCTATCCGGGCCTTTGGTGGCTATATCGACGAGTTCCGACGCGAACATCCGGACAGACAGATCGTCTTACGGATGGCCCAGTTTCCGGTGACCTACCGGGAGTACGGATCCAAGACGATGGCGTATGCGGCGATTGCAGCGATCGTCGCCTCGATTCTTGGCCTGTACGTAAGCTGGGCGCTCTTGCTGGCCCTCGCGGTCGACCCGGAGACGATTCGAGAGGCAGTGCCCGGCCCCGTCGAGTTTCTCGCAAATCTGGGTGGCATCCCCGCGCTTTCACCCTGGGAGCTGTTCGCACTCTTTTTACTCGCGTGTTCGACGCTTGGGGCGGTCACCGGCGCACTCACTTACTGGCTGCGATGGTGGTATCCATCCTATGTTGCCGACAATCGCAGCCGGAACATCGAAACCGCACTCCCCTCGACGATCGCGTTCATCTATGCCCTCTCGAAAAGCGGCATGTCCTTTCCCGAAGTCATCAGAATCGTCGCCCAACACGAATCGACCTACGGAGAAGCCGCCACGGAGTTCACCGTCGCCGTCCGTCACATCGATACCTTCGGCGTCGATATCGTTACCGCCCTCCAGCATATGGGCCGTCACTCCCCGAGTGCACAGTTTAGCGAGTTTACCGAAAATCTCGTGAGCGTCCTCCAGAGTGGCCATAGCCTCTCTGCGTTTCTCGAGCGACAGTACCACGAGTACCAAGACGAAGCCGAATCCCAACAAGAGCGCGTTCTCGAGTTGCTCGCGACGCTTGCGGAGGCATACGTCACCGTCTTCGTCGCCGGACCGCTGTTTTTGATTACCATCCTGGTCGTCATCGGCATCTCCGTCGGCGGGACGGTCGAGCCGTTACAGGCGCTTATTTATCTGGTGTTACCGCTTGGCAATCTCGTCTTCGTCATCTATCTCAGCACGACGACAAACTCGCTGCTTCCAGGTGGTTCGACGCCGGAGAAACCCGAAATCCAGCGGCCAGCCATCGCCGACGACTCGGCTATCCAATCAGATGGCGGCCTGGACCTGCCAGAGCGGACACGCATGGAAGCCAATCTCGAGCGACTCGCCTACCAGCGACGGATCAAAACGCTTCGCGATCGGTTTGCGACACCGATTGCGACGCTGCTCGAGCGGCCGAATCTGACGCTTTTGATCACGGTCCCGATCGCGTTGCTCGCAATCGCCTGGCAGCTGCCCTCGGCGATAGCCGGCTTCGACGTCGGCGGCATAGAGGCCGTCTTCAGCAGCGACCGACGGATTGCCCTGCAGTGGGATATGCACTCGTTCGATGTGACCGCTATCGAAAACGTCGTCATTGGATCGATGCTCTTCGTTCTGGTCACGTTCTCGATCTTTTATGAACTCCATAGACGGCGGATCAACGCGATCGAAGCCTCGATACCGGACTTACTCGATCGACTCGCCAGCGTCAACGAGGCCGGCAGGTCGATGATCCTCGCGATCGATCACGTCCGCGATTCGGATCTCGGCCAGCTCGGCGATGAACTCGACCGCGTCTGGGCCGACGTCCAGTGGGGAGCCGATTTGACAACAGCACTCAAACGGTTCGAAGCCAGAGTCCGAACACGGGCCGTCTCGCGGGTCGTCACCTTGCTCACGGAAGCGATGAACGCAAGCGGCAACCTTTCGACTGTCCTCAGAATCGCGTCCAATCAGGCGGCGGCCGACCGCCGGCTCAAACGCGAACGTGGACAGGTGATGGTCCAGTATATGGTCGTCGTCTACGTCGCCTTTCTGGTCTTTCTGTTTATTATTGCGATTCTTGCACTCTATTTGTTGCCGAGCGTGCCGGTTGGGGCCGACGCGCCCGATGCACAGGGCTTTGGTGGGATCACCGAAGCCGAGATGGAGGCCTACGAGGTATTGTTTTATCACGCCACAGTTGTCCAAGGACTGTTATCGGGACTGATCGCCGGCCAGTTGAGCACCGGTGACATTCGGGCCGGTGCCAAACACGCAGCCGTGTTGGTCACGCTCGCGGTGATCATGTTCGCGTTTATCTGACACGGCAGTTCGGCATGGCACCCACCTGTGGCTTCGAACGGTTTTTACCCCTTCCCAGCAGACCACCGGTGATGGCCGATCAGCACGCCGATCGAACCGACCGCGCGGCCGTCCGCGATACCTACGACCGGATCGCCACCCACTTTGCAACCACCAGAGAGTACGCCTGGCCCGAGGTCGAAACCTTCGTCGAAACCCATGCCGACCGACTCGAGACGACCCACCCAAACACCGTCGGCCTCGATCTTGGCTGTGGGAACTGTCGACATGCCCAACTGCTGGCCGCCAAAGTCGAGGGGCCGGTGATCGGTGCAGACGTCAGCCGTGGCTTACTCGAGACGGGCCGGAAACGGGCCACAGAGCGAGGGTTCGACGTCGAACTCCTCCAGGCCGACGCCGCGGAACTCCCGCTTGCGACCGACGGTGTCTCGCTTGCTGTCTACGTTGCGACGCTCCATCACCTGCCGACACATAGAGCCCGACTGGCCAGCCTCGACGAACTCGCTCGCGTACTCTCACCCGACGGTCGGGCACTCATAAGCGCCTGGTCGACCGCCCACGACCGATTCGAGGAAACCGACAGCTTCGATACGACCGTCGAGTGGACGCTGCCCGGCGGCGAGACGGTCGATCGGTTCTATCACATCTACACACCCGAAGACTTCGAGCGAGACCTCGAAGAAAGTATACTCGAGGTCCTCGAGGTCGAGGTCTCGAGTGGGAACTGTTATGCGACGGTCACAGGCACACCGAACTAGTTGGCTGTGATTCGACCCCGCTGTACCTCGAGTACGTACGCGAGGAAGTTATCGAACAGCCGTTTGGCCTCACACGCCTCACCGTAGGCCTCCTCGGTGATACCCTCGAGGACTGCCTCAATACGGTCGTCGGGGAGTTCGCCAGTTTTTCCGTCGGTCACCTCCCGGGCCATCTCCATATCGTACTCCGGATGAAACTGAACACCGAAGACGTGGCCCTTTCGAAAGCCGTGAACGCCGTACTCGTTTCTGGCGAAGACGGTCGCCCCCGGCGGTACCCGGGCGACGTAATCCGAGTGGGTCGTAAAGACGGTCATCGATTCGTCGATCCCCTCGAGCAGTCGGTTTTGCCCGTCGTGTTCGACGGTTCGGTAGCCGATTTCGTACTCGCCCATCGGCTCGACCCGACCACCCATGACCGCCGCCAGCAACTGATGGCCATAACAGACCCCCAGGATTGGAAGCTCTGCCTCGAGTGCCTCACCGACCCAGCGTTTGAGCTTCCCGATCCACTCCCGGTCCCAGTAGACCGACGCACGCGAACCGGTGACGACGACCCCATCGTAGCCAAACCCCTCGGGGAACTCCCCCGACGGACAGTGAAACTCCACGACGTCGGCCTCGAGTTCGCGGATGAAATTCCGCCGAGTTGGGGCTGCTTTGTGGGCGGCGTTCAACAACGCAATTCGGGGACGATCCATTAACACAATGTAGTAATTGGTGCCTAAAATCGAGTGACTTACCGACACTATTTGCCCATTATCTCCGCATTCAGTCAGCTGCTGGGGGCGAGAGTCGACGAACGTCTCGCTCGAGTCGGTCAGCGTACTCGAGTCGTCGCTGTCGAGCCTCCTCGGGGGTAATCCGTGCTGAGTGCTCGAACTCGCGGGTGAGCGGGTCGAACGCCGCCGTATCCAGGCCCATCCGCTCGAGATAGGACCGAACCTCCGGTGTCATGCCGTCTTCGATCGCCGTCTCGACGACCGATCGAACCCGATCGAACGGCGCTAAGACGATTTCGGCATCCGTCACGCGGCCGGGCTCCTCACCGACCCGAACCTCTACGTCCTCGACCCGGGAGACGACCTCGACCAGTTCGTCCGCAAGCCGGAGGACCTGACTCGGGAGCGTGGTGTCAGGTGAACGCCACTCGACCGTCGGAAACCGCTCGCGAAGTTGGACCGGCGTCCAGACCGAACTTTCGGGATCGAAACACGCATCGAACGTCTCCGACTCGACACCCGCCTCGAGCGCCGCCGCCCGAAACCGTTCGTAACACTGCCTCCGGCGTTTCTCCCACTCATCGACGTCCTCGACGTACGGCCAAAGCCGGCCCTGATGGCGAAATCCATCGTACGCCCGCCAACGATACAGCTTCGAGCGCACCCCAGCAGAAAGCGGCTTGCCACGAAAGTACGGCGCGGAGTTGAGCAACGCAAGCGCCGGATCGAGCGCGATCAAGGTGTTTAGCTGATCGATTTCGTGCCCATCGCGCTGTTCGACGTGGACGTGCGTTCCCGCACAGTGACGGACGTACTCAAAGGAGTCACCGATCACCTCGTTTTGAATCGTCGTTCGATCGCAGGCAATCTCTGCGATTTCCTCCCAGTGTAGCGGCGTCGCAAGCGGAACCAGCCCCAAGCCGAGTTCGTCGGCCCGATTTACAACCGCATCAAGCCGTTCGAGCAACTCGGTGTGTAAGGCCCTACTCGTCTCACACGGCGTCGTCTTGACCTCGATCAACGGCTCGACGAACTCACGTTCGACACCCGGCCCAGCATCGACTAACGGTGTGGGATCGGCGAGCCGACCACTCTCGTCGATAACCCAGTACTCGACTTCGACGGCCCGAGTGAGTGAATTCTTCCGTACCACGGTTACCCCCTCGAGTGGCCCCCTCGAGGATCGATCCACCGCCTGGTGGGGTGTCGCCTCGGGGCGTCCGGGATCGATTGGTCACACGTTCGAATGTCAACACATGACATGGTTTCAGGATCAACACGGGTGTAATTGTATCTTGCTACAATCACCCCTAAATCCGATTAAAGTGTATTCATATGTTTAATATGCTGGAGTATTTCGGAGAACTCGAGTGTGAGTGCTGGGACAGAGGGTGGTGATCGGGGATTTTGCAGCGCCCTCTCGTTTCGATCGCGGTCCAACCGTCGCTTTGAAACTGGCTACCACAGCGGCGTCTCGAGGACGATGAGTAACGCGCCAATCGCAGTCAGGAACAACCCGAGACCGCCCGCGAACACCGTTC
>LKMM01000116.1 GCA_001563885.1 Natrialbaceae archaeon B1-Br10_E2g27 | reverse complement strand
GCGAGGACGCCTAAGCTAATGAGCGGGAACTTGATCGACCAGCCCACCGGATGTGGGTCTTCTGCGGCCTCGCTTCGGGGCTTGCCGTGGAAGGTCAAAAAGACCATCCGGAACGTGTAAAAGCCGGTGAAAAAGACGGCAAGGAGTCCCATGACGTAGGCCATCATGATCAGTGGCTCTTCGACGCCGACGATCAGCGCATCGTAGAGAATCTCGTCTTTCGACCAGAACCCAGAGAAGGGGATGATGCCTGCGAGTGCGAGTGCGCCGGCGAGGAAGGTGTAGTAGGTGACGGGCGCTTTCTCCTTGAGGCCGCCCATCTTCCACATATCCTGTTCGTGGTGCATGAGGATGATGACGGCACCGGCCCCGAGAAACAGCAGTGCCTTGAAGAAGGCGTGGTTCATCAGGTGGAAGACTCCGGCAACGTAGCCGCCGACGCCCAGCCCGAGCATCATGTAGCCGTACTGGGAAATCGTCGAGTAGGCGAGCACCTGTTTGATGTCGTCTTTGACGACGCCCATCGTCGCCGCAAAGAGTGCAGTGAAGCCGCCGACGAAGGCGATGATACCGAGTGCGGTCGGCGAGAGGGCGTAGTAGCCGAACATTCGGGCGACGAGATAGACGCCTGCAGCGACCATCGTCGCGGCGTGGATCAACGCGGAGACGGTCGTCGGCCCTTCCATCGCGTCGGGCAACCAGGTGTGTAAGGGAAACTGGGCGGATTTGCCAAGCACGCCGCCGAGGACGAGCAATCCGGTGATGGTCACCCAGGTTTCGGCACCGAAGCCAAAGAGGGTATCACCGTCGGCGATTGCGGTTTCGGCGGCGGCGACGAACGAATCGTCGCCTGCGAAGGCCACGGTGCCGAAGGTCGCGGCGATGGCGACGACCCCGATCAGGAAGAAGTAGTCCCCAAACCGGGTAACGAGGAAGGCCTTCTTCGCGGCCGACGGCGCACTTCGGGTGCGAAACCAGAAGCCGATGAGCAGGAACGAACACAGCCCCACCAGTTCGAAGAAGATGAAGGCCATGAGCAGGTTGTCCGCGAAGACGAAAGCGAGCATACTGAACGTAAAGAGTCCGAGGCCGGCGTAGTATCGTGGGAGGCCGGTCTCGCCTTCGTCGTTCATGTAGCCGAGGCTGAACACGTGGACGAGGAAAGCTACGAGCGAGACGATAACCAGCATGAGCGCTGCAAGCGGGTCGATCAGAATGCCGAACGTAAAGGCGATGCCCTCGACGCCGGTGGCACTCGTCGCATCGCCTGCCGCCCACTCGAAGAGCGTTTCGTGATATGTTTCACCGCTCGCGACGGCCACAGCCATCACGAGCGAGAGCAGTAACGATCCGCCGGTCGCGGCGATACCCGCAATCGCCCCCTTCTTCGGCATGTGTTTGCCGAAGGCAAGCGCAACTACGAACGCCACGAGCGGGAACAGTGCAATCGCCGGCGCGAAATCAAATACACCTTCCATCTCACCACCTCATCGTCGTCGGAACCGTGACGTCGACGTCACGGAAGTTACGATACAGTACCAGGATGATGCCGAGGCCAACGGCGACCTCCGCAGCAGCAAGCGCCATCGCAAACAGCGCAAACACCTGCCCCGTGAGGTTGCCGTGATAGAACGCAAAGGCGACAAAATTGATCACCGCCGCGTTCAACATCAGCTCGACCGACATCAGGAAAAACAACGCGTTCCGCCGCGTCAGGATGCCAAAGAGGCCGATACAGAACAGTGCCATCGACAACAGCACGTAGCCTTCGATCGGAACCGTCATCGACGCTCACCTCCGTTCGACTCGAGATCACCGCTCGAGTCAGCATCGACGCTCGAACTCGAGCCGCCGTCGGTGACGGCTCCTGCGGTCGGAGTCACGTCCGACGTTCCGTGTTGGGTCGAAAGCGGCGAGACGGCTTCGCCGCCTTCCTCGCGCTTTGCGAGGACGAGCGAGGCGTCGAGTGCGGCGTCTAAGAGGACTGCAATCAACAGAAAGGCCGCAAGAAACGGCTCGGTGTCGCCGATTGCGCCCTCGCCGGATTGCAGCGGCGTCAGGTTAAACATCGCGTAGCCGATTTCGGAGACGATCGAGATCCCCTCCGGGAAGCCGGCCATCTCGCCGAACTGGGTGTTGAGCGTGATCGCCGCCATCAGGGCGAACAACACCACGGCGAGGACACCCGGCAGGAAACTCCCCTCGGTGGCGAGTCTCGGTCGGTTACTCATGTCCGGGCCACCTCCTCACGGTCTGTGTCGGTGGTCTCCTCGCGCTGGGTGAGCAAGACGGCGAAGGTGATAAGAACGAGCACCCCGCCGACGTAGACTAACACCTGCATCACGGCGACGAACTCAGCGACCAACATCACGTAGTGAACCGCGATGGACAACAGCGCAACGCCGAGCATGAGCGCAGCGTGCCAGGGATCACGAAGGAGGACAACCCCGAGTGCACTCCCGAGGGTGACGCCGGCAAACAGGCCAAAGGCGACGAGCTCGAGTACCATTTAGGACCACCTCCTCGATACCGAACGACCCGTCACTGGTAATCCACCTCGCCTTCACCGTCGCCGATCCAGGCCCCGCGGTCGGGTTCTCTGGACTCCAGGGGATCGATATCTTTGTACCACGGCACTGCTTTCAGTTGTTCTTTGTTGTAGACCAGATCGTGTTTCGTATCGCCGGTAAACTCGAAGTTCTGGGTGAGCAAGATGGCGTCGACGGGACAGACTTCCTCACAGAGCCGGCAGTAGATACACTGGCCGATGTGGAGGTTGTACTGTTCGCCGTTTCGCTTGTCGTCCATCACGATCTGGATCGTATCGTTCGGACAGACTTTCTCACACTGGCGACACCAGATACACCGTTCCTGGCTGAACTTGTGGACGCCCCGAAATCGCGGGGAGACGTCCGGTGCGGTTGTCGGATACTCGACGGTAAACGTCGAGCCATCCAGTGCGTGTTTCATCGTCGTTCCCATCGATTTGAGTAATCCAATCATGCGAATACTACCCCGACAATTGCGGCCGTGAGGCCGAGGTTTGCAAACGAAAGGACCAGCAGGCCCTTCCAGCCGATTTCGATCAAGTGGTCGATACGGACACGCGGAATCGCCGACCGCAGCCACTGAGTCAGCAAGAACACCGCCCAGATCTTCAGTAAGAACCAGACGATGCCGATCTCAGCCGGGCCGGGTCCGGCAGGTCCACCGAGGAAAATCGTCGCGATGATCGCTCCTCCGAGGAAGATATGGAGAAACTCCCCGAGGTAGACCAACACGAAGTAAACCGAAGAGTACTCCGTCTGATAGCCGGCGATCAACTCGGCTGGCGCTTCCGGCATGTCGAAGGGGTTTCGGCCCACCTCGGCGAAGTTTGCGATCAGGAACAACACGAACGCAAAGGGATTGACCAGTGCAAACCACGCCGGCACCGCCCACTCGAGGCCGGGAATCGTAAACAGGACCGTCTCGTTCTGGACGGCGACGATCTCGCTCATCCGCAAGGAGCCAGCGAACAACACCACGGACATCCCCGTCACGACGAGAGGAATCTCGTAGGCGATATTTTGTGCGACTGCTCGCAGCCCGCCGAGCATCGAATACTTGTTCCCGGAGGCGTAGCCGGCCATCACCAGCCCGATCGAGGCGATGCCGGCAACGGCGAAGACGTAGGCCAGCCCGACCTCGGGATCAGCAAGATGGACGCCACTCCCCATCGGGATGACGGCAAATCCAAGCAGCGCCGAGGAGGCGATGATAATCGGCGCTAGATCGTAGGCCGGTCGGTCTGCGTTTTCGGGAATAATGTTTTCTTTCGAGAGCAATCGTACGGAGTCGGCGACGATGACGAAAATTCCTGCCGGTCCGAGATGGTTGACTGCGATCCGGTCGGTAAAGGCGGCCGTGATCTTTCGTTTCGCCCACGGCCCGGCAACGCCGGTCGTCGCAAGCATCAGATTGGCCACGATAAACGCACCGAGAAACGCAGCGGTGAGTTCGCCGGCGACGCCGAGTTCGCCGAGTCCGGTGAGATCGGCGATACGTTCGGGCAGGAGGACAGTGTCGTTCGATTGCAGCAGTGTGGCTGCGCCCCCGGTCATCGATCCACCTCCCCGAGGACGATATCGAGGCTCCCAAGCGAGGCGACCAGATCCGGAATGTACTCGCCTTCGGTCATCTCACCCAGTGCCTGCAGATTCGAGAAACACGGACTGCGAATCTTAAACCGGGCCGGTTTGTCCGTCCCGTCGGATCGCATGTAGATCCCGAGTTCGCCCTTTGCGGCCTCGACGGCACGATAAATCTCGGCGTCCGTGTCGGGTTTTAACGTCCGCGGAACGTTCGCCTGAATCTCTCGGTCGTCTTCGGGCCACTCCTCTAGGAGTTCGAGACACTGCTGGATGATTTTCGCCGACTCTTCGACTTCCTGCATGCGAACGAGCACGCGGCTGTAGTTGTCATAGCCGTCCTCGGTGACGACGTCCCACTCGAGGTTCGGGTAGTAGCCGTATGGGTCATCCCGGCGAAGGTCGTAATCGACGCCGGACCCTCGAGCAACCGGGCCCGTACAGCCGTACTGTTTGGCGACGTCCGGCTCTAAGATGCCCGTATCGACACACCGTAGCTGGAAGATTTCGTTGGTCGTGATGAGGTCGTTGTACTCTTCGACTTTCGCTGGGAGTTCATCGAGGAAATCCCGCGTCTTTGCGAAAAACTCCTCGCGGGGTTCTGGCAGATCCCAGGCGACGCCGCCGACGCGGAAGTAGTTGAACATCATCCGCTGGCCGGTGAGGTCCTCTAAGATATCCTGGACGACCTCGCGGTCGCGGAACGTATACTGGAAGGTAGCGGTGAACTCGCCGTAGACGTCGAGTGCGAACGTCCCGAGTGCGAGCATATGCGAGGCGATCCGACAGAGTTCGGCGCTGAAGGTGCGGATAATCTGGGCGTATTCGGGCACCTCGATGTCGGCCATATCCTCTATTGCTCGCGCGTAGGCCCACTCGTTTAACAGACCAGAGGAGACGTAATCCCACCGGTCGGGGTAGGGCATGATCTGATGACGGTAGGTCCCCTGCTGGCACATCTGTTCTTCACAGCGATGTAAGTAGCCGATGTCGGGGTCGACGTCGACGACCGTCTCGCCGTCGAGGACGGTTTTGACGTGTAACACGCCGTGAGTCGCCGGATGGTGTGGACCGATGTTGAGAAACATCGTCTCCGACTCGGTGTCGTGGTGGTCTGCTTGCAGCGGATTGGCGTGTTCGGCAAGGGTCACTAGCTGTGGTTTCGTCTGGTCGTAGTCGCCGGCAAGTGGATGGCCCTGCCAGGTCTCGGGCAACAGAATTCGACGCAGGTCGGGGTGGTCCTCGTATTCGATACCGATTAGGTCGTAGGCTTCGCGTTCGTGCCAGTCTGCAGTTCGGTAAACGGGTTCGCCACTTTGGCTCACCGGCTCTTCGAGTGTCGTCGGGACGACGATACTCACCTCGTCGGTCCGATTGCCGTATTTCGTGAGGTGATAGATCGTCTCATACCGGTCGGCATACTGCTGGGCGGTGACACACGAACAGTGGTCGTAGCCGGCAACGTCACGCAGGTCAAAGAGCACGTCCTGGACGTCCGCCGGATTGATCACAAACCCCGGCGCGTTCAGGTGATCGTCGCGGGCGATGGCTCGCTCGCCGATGAGCTCTGCTATCTCGTCGACGCTCGTCTCGGCTTCTTTCTCGAGTCCCGTACTCATGGTGAATCAGCCCAGTTATACCGCATGACCAGGTCGTCTTCGTCGATTTCGCTTGCGAGTTTCTGGACGAGCTCGTCTTTTTCTAGGTCGCCAAAGCGCTCGAGTTCGTAGGGTTTGACGACGACGGGTGATGATTCGCCGTGTCTGATCCGCTCTTGGAGTTTGAGCACGCCATACACCAGTGCTTCGGGTCGTGGTGGACAGCCGGGGACGTGGATGTCGACTGGGATGATCTCCTCTGCTCCTTTGACGACGTTGTATCCTTCCTGGAACGGGCCGCCGGAGATCGTACACGAACCCATCCCGACGACGAATTTGGGCTCGGGCATCTGGTCGTAGACGCGTTTCATCCGCGGGCCGAACTTCGAGACGATCGTTCCGGGGACGATCATTACGTCTGCCTGTCGAGGCGACGCCCGAGGGACACCCGCACCGAAGCGATCGAGGTCGTGTTTGATCGCGTAGGTGTGGATCATCTCGATACTACAGCAGGCAATGCCGAACTGGAGCATGAACATGGAGTTCCCGCGAACCCAGTTCATGAACTCATCGAACTTCGTCAAGATAAACGGCGACGCGCCGAAGGCCTCACGAAGCTTCGAGTTGAACCGGTCGTCGACGCCTGCGCCCATCCGGGCGTCGCGGGTGTCCGTCGACGGCGTTGCACTTTCCTGAATCGATTGTTTGGGGTCTTGGCTCATGATGGGTTACTCTCCGTCTACCTGACGGGGTGTCTGTGCCCACTGTACTACGCCGTTGCGCCACGCCCAGCCCAAGCCGACGAACAAGATCGCGACGAACGCGACCATCGGCCCGAGGATCTCGAGCAACGAGACAGCGTCGGATTCGACGGCATCCAGGTAGACGACCGCCCAGGGAAACAGCAGAACGGTCTCGATGTCGAAGACGAGAAACAAGAGTGCGACCATGTAGTACTGGATGTTGAATCGAATGCGCGTCCCACCGGTCGGCACTTCACCGCTCTCGTAGGTGGCGCGTTTACTGGTTTCTGGGACGCTCGGCCGCAGAAGGTACGATACCACCATCATCGCCAGTGGTATCAACAATCCTACGAGCGCTAACGCCCCGATCGCTATCCAATCGTTCATCTCCGTAACGTCTGGAGGTTCATACCGCACGCACATAAGGGTTGATTGTTCCTTTTCCCGCCGAACACGCCTCGAGCGTCGAGTTCAGGGGACTCTGAATATCCTGAACAATCATAACAGAGATTCGGTAGCGTCGAGACCGAGAACGGCCCGGTAACAAAAACGTACCTATGCTGGCGGCGTCAAACCGATCGAATTCATTCTCGACGATCCGATAGCCACTCGAGTGAGTACAGATGGCAACGCTGACCGGAGATTGCCCCAAGGCAGGATTATTCGCTCGCGTCCGTCTCCTCTCGCCTGCGGAACGCGACGGTCCCCTCGTCGTGAAGTTCGCGCGAGACTGCGCCGACGCCCTCGCGTAGTTCGTCGTGGTAGTCGACCAGTCGGTCACGAACGTCCTCGTGCTGGCGAGCCAGAATCTGGGCGGCCGAAAGCGCCGCGTTGAACGACTTGCCCGCGTCGACGGCAACCAGCGGCGCGCCCGCCGGCATGCCGATGACGCTGTCGACTGATTTCTCCTGGACGGGAACCCCGATGACCGGTAACGGATACGCGATCGACGCAGTCATGTTCGGCAGGTCGGCTGACTTGCCACCCGCACCCGCGATAATGACGTCGATACCTCGATCCTCTGCCGTCTCCGCATACGCCGTCATCAAGTCAGGTGTGCGGTGGGCCGAAGTGACGTACGTCTCGAAGGTAAACCGTTCTGCAGGCGGGTCCTCGAAATCGGTCTGTTCGGCAAAGCCAAGTTCGTCGACGAACGCATCGTACGCGCCGGATCGGCGGCCACCAGTCATCATCACCTCGAGATC
>LKMM01000115.1 GCA_001563885.1 Natrialbaceae archaeon B1-Br10_E2g27 | reverse complement strand
ATGAGCAGTGATACGATGCGTGGACAGTACGACGCTGAGGTCCCACCCAACGTCGCGAAGACGACGCTGTATCACATTGCCAGACTCTGGTTTCGCCTCTATATCGGGAGCCTGCTGGTCGTCAGCGGCCTCAGTCTGATCTGGATCGCCGACCTCACCGGATTCGTTCCAAGCGAGTTCATCTCGGTGGTCTGGATCGGCATCGCCGTCATGGGATTGCTCTTTTTGCTCCTGTTGGTCCCGCTATACCGGGCAACGCGGCGAACTGAACGCTGAGAACGACATCGTGATCGTTAGGGCCGCCCCCGACAATCATCCACCATGACAGTCGTCCTCGCCGGAGTCGGTGCCGACAGCACGAACCTCGGTGCGCTCGCGCCGCGTTTCGAGGATGGACGCTTCGAGTACGTCCCCATTCCCGAAAAGACCGACGAGACGACCGAAACCGAAACGCTTGGCAGCTGGGAGCTTCGCTATGACGACCGCGTTGCAGCCGATCTGACGACGAGCATCGACCCCCAGCCCGTCCGCGGCAAGGCTGATACCCTCACTGGCGAGGCCCTCGAGTCCTGGCCGCTCCATTACGACCCCAACTTCGAGGCCCTGACCTACGGCGAACACCGAACCAGTGGCTACGTCTCCCGCCTTCGCGCGCTCGAGGCCGGTGACGTCGTCGGCTTCTATACCGGCTTGCGCCGACCGGGTGGCGAGCGAGCCCACCGCTATCTGGTGGGGTATTTCACCGTCGAGACGGTCGACGTCATCACGCCGGAGACGCCACGGGCCGAACGCGAACGCATCTTCGCGGCCCATCCAGACAACGCCCACACGAAGCGGGCTCGAGACGGCGAGCCCTATCTGGCCGAAAAATCGATCGTTATCGTCGACGGGCGCGAGCCCGGAGGACTGTTCGATCGGTATCCAATCCGGATGAGCGAGTACTACATCAAACCGGGAAACGAGCGCGCACAGTACTATCTCCGGGAGGAAGTCGCCGACGTCTGGGACGTCCGTGCGGGCGGGAAGAACATGATGTATAAGCCGGCCTACCGGTGTGGACTCTCCGGGGAGACGTTCCGTACGGCCGTTGGCCCCCTCGAGGGACGGACGGCCGACGATGGGTGCGTACAGTCGGTTTCTTGTAGCGATCGATCGAACTGAGAGTCGTGAGCGACAACAGGAGACACGACCGGCTTCGACGCCGGCCGACGACGGGTCGGGCAAACTCGCTTGCCTACTGGACGGAGGCAAAATCACCGATACGGCTGGCGAAAAATTACATCCTCGTCTGGCTTGCCCGGATCGCACCGAGTTTACGAGCGAGACGCTGGCTGCTCCGACGGCTGGGCGTGACTGTCGGTTCCGGGGTGGCCTGGGGACTCGAGGCGACGCCCGATGTCTTCTGGCCCGAATTGATCACGATCGAGGCCGATGCGATCGTCGGCTACGACGCGACCCTGTTGTGTCACGAGTTTCTACAGGACGAGTATCGGACTGGTGAGGTCGTCGTCGGCGAGCGGGCGATGATCGGTGCGGGCGCGATCGTGTTGCCGGGTGTCGAGATCGGTGCCGATGCCAGCGTGGCGGCGAACTCACTCGTCACGCGGGATGTCGAACCGGCGACGACGGTCGCCGGCGTGCCGGCCGAACCGATCGATGGCGACGACTCAACGGCAGTAGAATAGTCGACAACAGAAAGCCGGCTTACCGTGGCCGGGCGACGATTCCCAGGTGATCGGCGTGGTAGTCGTCGAGTCGGCGGGAGTCGAGTACCACATAGCCGTCCTCGAGATCGGCACGAACCTCAGCAAAGACCGCATTCGGGTCGCTGGTTACGTCTTCGCTTCTGGCCTTGACGGCCAGCAGGAGATGGCCATCGTCGGCCAGGAATCGGCGGTTCTCGAGGGCGACGCGGGCCTGTCCGCGAGTGGCAACGTCCTGGATGATGACGTCGACGTCGGCCTCGACGACGTGGGCGTAGGTTTCGGGTTTGCGGGCGTCGGCGAGCAACGGGAACAGCCGTGGCCGGCTCTCGGCAGCCGACAGCAGGTCCCGTGTGGGTCGGGGGGCAAACTCGACGGCATAGGTCGGCCCCGCGAAGTCGGCGACGTGGCTGACTGTCGTTCCGCTTGCAGCACCGAGATAGAGGGCGGTTTCTCCGCCCTCGAGTCCCGTCTCCATTCCCAACTCACACATTGCACCGAGTTTTGACCGGTGGGGATCCCAGGCCCGCCACTCGCCGTCGGTTGGCTCGCCGTAGACGGGATTGCCGCGGGTTGCCAGTCGCTCTGTGCCGTCGAACTGGTGGCGTTCGACACCCGATGGGAGGTTACTCATCGTCCCCACCTCGAGTATCGCCGTCGGCCGTTTTCGTGCCATGTCGTGCCTGAATCGTCTCGATTCGCTCGGCGAGATCGGCCTCGAGTTCGGGGTTCAACTCGCCGGAGTAGTGATCGATTCGGGCAGCGATCGAGAGTTTGCCGGCGAGCGCCCGGGCTGCTGAGCCTCGGTCTGCCGGATGGGTACCACGGACGGCGTCGTGGGTGTAGATGATCCCGTGTTTCGGCGAGGGGGCATGTCCCCGAAGGTGAGCAAAGAGGGCATCTTCGGCTCCCAGCACCTGGACGGTGCCGCTTGGTTTTTTCGCCAGGGACTCGAGACCGCCAGCCAGCGAGATGAGTCTGGCAGCGAGGACGGGGCCAGCAAGCCCAGCAAGGTTGGGTGCGATCGTTGGCGTCTGCCGTTCGATGTACTCGCGAAGCTCGTCGGCTTCCTCGGCGAGCGAACGGATGCGGGTGGCAAGCGACTCGAGACGTGGGTTCTGGCTGTCCTCACGCGCCGCGATGGTCCGGGCGTACTCGATGCCCGTTCCTGCCTCCGGATCGACGCTGCCGGCCCACTCTGCGAGGCGCTCGGCGAGTTCGTTTGCCGTTCGCTCACAGTCGTCCATCGCTCGTACAGTGTGGACCAGTTGGCGGTCGTCTGCACCCTCGCGCTCGCGAACAGCCTGGCGGGTCGTCGCCATTGTTGCCTCATGGAGTCGATCGTAGTACTCCTCGGGCGAACTGGCGAAATCGGCTTCGACGGCCAGTGTCGGCCAGTCGGCTGGTTGCTCGCGTGTTCCCGACTCGATGGCATCGGCAGCCGCCTCGAGATCACCCGGCTCGAGGCCTCCATACCAACCCGCGTCGGTGGCGGAATCGTCAGTCATTGAGCGTCATAGACACTGCGGTTGTAAATGCGTTCCCGAACCGGTCTACCGGATTCAACATCGACCGGGATGGGCCACCTCGAGGGAGAACTGTCCGATACCGTTAGTCAGCGACGGGAGACGACCAGAAACGTCTCGGGGCGACGCCGAACGTCGACCGTCTCGAAGCCGACCGCCTCGAGAGCAGCACATGTATCCTCGGCTGTCAGCCGCTCCGAACACGGTGGACCATCGTTGCCGTCGCCATCGGCCGACCAGTCGACGGTAACGAGTCGCCCACCCGGTCGGATCACACGAGCGAGGGTGGCAAACGACTGCGGATCGGCGTACTCGTGATGAGTCATCGTCGAAAACGCGCCATCGAGGTGGTCCTCGGCAAACGGGAGCGAACTGACGTTTGCGGTGACGAACTCGACGTTTGTGGGCACGCCGAGGTCTCGAAACTGCTCGTGCATCCCTGGTTGGGAGTCGACGGCGTAGATCGTCCCGACGAACGGTGCGAGTTCCCGGGTATAGAAGCCGGTCCCGGAGCCGAGATCGGCAACTGCACTCTCGGGGGTTGGGCCGAGTGTCTCGAGCAGTTCCTCACGCGAACAGAAGCGAAATCTCGTCGGGTCCTCGAGGTCCCCAGCCCGTTCGACTGGAAACGTGTGAGCGCCGACCTCGCCGTCTGCGTATTCGTCCATGCCCCAGCTATCACAGGCCGGAGCAAAGACCGTTACTTTCGACCGAACAGTCGCTCGCGGAGGCTTCTCGAGGTTGGCCGCTCGGCGAGGATCACCGAACACTCGACTTCCGAGACGACGTCGTAGGCGAGCGAGCCACGGAGCAGCCGCGAGAGCAGTCCTCGCTCGGTTGCGCCGATGACGAGCAGCGAGTGATCACGAGCCGCAGCCGTGATCGCCGCCTCGACGTCACCGGAGGCGTCGATTCGGATCGTCGCGTCGGAGAGGCCGTGGTCATCGGCCCACTCCCGCAGGAACGTCTCGCCGTCTGCGCGTTTGCTGTCGTCGTCGACGACGTGCAACAGCGTGATTTCCGCGTCGACTTGCTCGCGAAGGTAGCGGGCAACGTCGGCGCTCAGTTCCGAGTCGGGGCCGCCCGCAGTGGGCACGAGCACCCGGTCGGTCTCGAGGCCGCGGTCGTCTAAGACGAGGAAATCACACGGCAGATCGTGAGTGAGTTCGTCGATCGGGCGCTCGGCACGACCGGCAGACCACGAGCGGTCAGGGCCCCAGCCCATGACGACGGTGTCTGCTTTCTCACGACGAGCGAGGTCGAACACTTCCTCGAAGGATCGGTGGGAGACGACGGTGCGAACCTCGAGTGGCACGTCGAAGGTTTCGGTTCGGTCGCGGACCTGTTCCATCAACTGCTGGGACTCCTGGTCGATCTGCTGGATGTGTTCGGCACCTTCCTCGAGTGGGGTCTGGTCTGGCACTTCGACGACGTGGACGGCTTCGACGACGCCGTCGTTGGCCTTGGCGACGATGCTTGCAAGCGAGAGCAACTGGGATTCGGTTCGGGGATTCGAGACAGGGACGACGACAGTGTACTCGTCGCTGCTCGCTGGTTGGGCGGCGCTCGCGGCGGAGACGGCTGCGTCGGGCATCTTCTCGGAGCGCTCTAGGATGTAGGTGCTCAACACGCCCGCGCGGTCGGTCTCGTTTCGGGCATAAAGCAAATACCAGACGATCGAACCGACGACGAACAGCATACTCAGGGCGATCTCGACCGTACCCATAAAGGCGATCAGCCCGAGCGAGAGGACGATGCCGGCAATCGGCGTGAACGGATAGAGCGGAACCGTAAAGTCGGGATCGTACTCGGGGACGTCAGCCTCCCGGAAGACGATCAACGCCGCGTTGATCAGCGCATAGACGACCAGATGGAGCACACTCGCCGCCTGGGCTAGGATCTCGAGGCTGCCACCGAGGACGATAATGAAGACAATGATCAACGCGCCAGTCACTGCAATCGAACGGTACGGCGTTGCATATCGTGGATGGATCTCGTTCAGCCAGTTGGTGACGATCTTATCTCGGCCCATCGCGAAGTTGATCCGCGCGGAGGCGAGAATCGAGGCGTTTGCACTCGAGGCGGTCGCGAGCAACGCGCCGAGTGTGATCGAGAGGACGCCGATCGACCCAATGTTTCCGTCGAAGGCCACTTCGGCTGCCTGTGACATCGGCGTCTCCTCGCTTAACACATCGTAGGGGATGATGCCAACTAACAGGGCGACGAGGACGACGTAGATAGCCATGACGATGAGGACGCTACCGACGATGGCGATCGGTAGGTTTCGGCCGGGATTTTTGAGTTCCTCGCCGATGGTCGCAATTTTGGCGTAGCCGAGATAGGAGACGAACACGAGCGCAGCACCGGGCAACACCTCGCCATAGCCCAGTGGGGCGACGCTTCCGTCGGCGACGACCGTTCCCCAGTCGAACGAAAAGAATCCGATGATCGCGAAAACCGCCAGAATTGCGAGCAACAGCGTGACGATGGCCGTCTGGATGCCACCGGTTTCTTTCGCGCCAATGTAGTTGATGCCGACGAACAACACGCCGGCGATTAGCGCGCCGACTTGGATGTCAGTTAAGACGAACGGGCCGAGTGCGATCGTCGGTAACACGGCGACTTCACCAAGAATTGGGAGACCAACGGTGACACCACCGAGAAACGTCGCAAGATAGCCACCGAAGCCGATACAGTAAAACGCACTCGCAAAGGCAAGCCCCATCCAGTCGCCCATTCCCGATATCGAGCCAAACAGCGGCCCGAGTGCGCGATTGATATAATAGTATGCGCCGCCGGCTTTCGGCATCGCCGTCCCGAGTTCGCTCACCGACAACGCGTTAATCAACGCGATTGCCCCGCCGATAACGAACGAGGCAACGACGACGGGACCGACCTGCTGGGCCGCGACCCCCGGCAGGACGAAAATGCCAGCCCCGATCATCGTCCCGATACCGATCGCTAACGCCGAGACCAGCCCCAGGTCCTTCGCGAGTTCGTCGTCTCCGCCTGTCATATACTTCTCATCGTTCGTTCGCAGTCAATCGGGACACATCGTATCATAGTCGTTCTCAAATCGACTCGAGCGTCAGGCCATCCACACTGGCCCGACTGTTTTGTATTCGCGTATGTTGTGCGAGTGCCAGCCACCTCTTAATTCGTTCGTTTACGTTCCAGGCGCTGTTTTGGCGTCTAAAACGCGTCACAATCAACCGTTCGCTATCTGGAGGCCTACACCCCGAACGTCGCCCGCAGCATATCTCGAGTGCCGGGACCGAGGCCGACGGCGACGACGGTAACAAGCAACAAGAACGCAAAGCGGGGGCTTTCGTCCATGATCTCCTCATCGAACAGATAGATAATGAGGACGGGAGCGATGAGTTTGACGATCAAAAACGGCCAGGCAGCGCCCGTGACGGCGACGATGTCCGGCGGGAGAATCGAACCGGTGACGTTGACAATCGCCTCGTTGACTGGATGTTTCGGCTGGAGGTTTCTGGCGTGACCGAACGCCGTCGCCCAGTCTAGGCCGATGACGTTTGCAACGCCGTCGACGGCGTGGGCCCAGATGATCACCAGTCCCATATACTGGGTACCGCGGTTGATATCCGGCGCGAACCGTTCGATCGCAAGCCACGTCAGTCCGGTTGCGACCGTTGCTCCCACGAGCGTCGTCGCCAACAACCACGGATAAAACGTCGCGTACGACTCGAACGCCGCGAGATAGCCCAGATAGCCAACCGTAATCGTGAGAAACGCCGTCCCGAAGCCGGCCAGCGGATACTCGTATCTCGAGACCGCTCCGGAGCGCTCGAGCCAGACCGAGACGAGCAACGCCGCGAGCGTAATAAAGAAGACAAAAAAGTAAATCAACGGACTAATCAGAAAGCCAGACCACGGCAGTTCGATTGCGAGTTCACCAACCTCCGGGTCACGGAACGCGGCTACGTTTGCGTCCTCGACGACACGCAGTGCCCCACCGAAGAGCATGAACGGGAACAGCGCATAAAACATCGATCGGTAGCGCTCTAACTCGAGTCCCCGGAGAATAAACACGATCCCGATGAGCAACAAAAGCAGCGTCGGGACGTAGCCGGCATAAGAGACGAACGTATACCCAGGTTCAGCGGTCGGCCCGTCGTCGGGCCCGGCCTCGGTAGCCTCAATCTGTTCGCCACCGGCCCATGCGACTTCGGCCCAGCCGTGGGCGTCTGCGACAACCGGTCCCCAGTAGTACTGCCAGATTATATCGACGTACACCCGCTGGGGAAACGCCCACGCAGCCGCCGTCACCCCCAGTGCGAGGATGAGAACGGTCGCGGCCCAGACCCGAACGGGCCCATACCGCTCGATAGACTCGTACATAGTCGAATGCCATCGGTGAGTGCGTTTACCGGTTCCGATTTTTCACGTCCCAAGAGAATCCGACGCTCGTGGACGTATCGGT
>LKMM01000114.1 GCA_001563885.1 Natrialbaceae archaeon B1-Br10_E2g27 | reverse complement strand
TTTAAATACTATTGGGCGCGAACGTCGGCATGCCTCCCAGTGAACCCAAGAGGAGGCGTGAAACAATGAGCGACGTACGACAGCACGCGGAAGACGTTTATGAGCAGTTTTCGGACCACCTCGACGTAAGCGTCGAGGACGTCGAGGAGCGCTTTCTGACGCTCGTCGACGAGTACAAGGTTCCGATCGACGAAGCCCGGCGCAGCGTTACCAACCATTACCTCGACGAAGCAGGCCTAGACCGTGAGGACATCTCCAGTGGCGGGAGCGAAGCCGCCAAGATCGAAGACATCGACGAACCCGAGCAGTGGGTCGATCTGACGGCGAAAGTGATCGAACTCTGGGACCCACGCAGTGACTCGGTCGCCCAGGTCGGTCTGCTGGGCGATCCGACGGGAACGATCAAATTCACCAAGTGGGCGAAATCCGAACTGCCCGCCCTCGAGGAAGGTGGCGTCTACGAACTCAGAAACGTCGTCACCGACGAGTACCAGGGCCGGTACTCGGTCAAACTCAACTCGACGACCGTTATCGAGGAACTCGAGGACGACCTCGAGGTCGGCGACGATACGAGCGAAATCGACGGTGCACTGATCGACATGCAACGGGGAAGTGGCCTCATCAAGCGCTGTCCCGTGGAGGGCTGTACGCGCGTCCTCCAGAACGGGCGGTGTCCCGAACACGGAGATGTCGAGGGCGAAGGCGAGTTCGACCTCCGGATCAAGGCCGTCGTCGACGACGGTATCGACGCCCACGAGGTCATCTTCGATAAGGAAGCCACCGAAAACCTCACCGGGATCAGCCTCGAGGAAGCCAAAGAGATGGCGATGGATGCACTGGATACGACAGTCGTCGCCGACGAGATCCGCGAGAAGATCGTCGGCACCTACTACCGCATCGAAGGTCCAACCTTCGGCCGATACGTACTGGCCGACGAGGTCGAAGAACTCGACGGGCCAGTCGACGCCGAGAGCCTGCTAATCAAAGCGAGGTCGATGTAACATGAGCCAGGCAGAACTCACCCGCGAAGTCGCACGTCGCGTCTTCGCCTCCGAATTCAACGATTCGACGTACACGTTCAAAGAAAGCGACGACGAGCGTGCGCCCAACTACGCGCTTTTGCCGACCGGCGACCGAGCCAACCGCGTGTTTATCGTGGGGACGCTCACCGAGACCGAAGACGTCGGCGAGGAAAGCGAATACTGGCGCGGCCGCGTCGTCGACCCCACGGGGACGTTTTTCGTCTACGCCGGCCAGTACCAGCCCGAAGCCGCGGCCGTCCTCCGGGACGCCGAACCACCCGCCTACGTCGCGGTCGTCGGCAAACCCCGGACCTACGAGCCAGAAGACGGCACCATCAACGTCTCCGTCCGACCGGAGTCTATCGCCGTCGTCGACGCCGCCACCCGCGACCGATGGGTCGTCGAAACCGCAACGCGGACACTCGAGCGCATCGACTCCTACACCGAGTGGCAAGCTGACCAGAAAGCACCCGAAAGCGGATCTACCGCACCCACCAACGAGTACGCCCAGATGGCCCGCGACCGGTATGACTCGCCCGTCGAGAACTACCGACGCGACGTTATCCAGGCCTTAGAGCGACTCGAGGAAACAGAAGCAAAAACAACAGCCTAAAGACACACCACTCGAACTCACCCACGGTTTTTGTTGGCTCGAGACTTCTCGAGTCAGTTTGCGATATTGAATCTACACCAGCTGTAACACCCCCCAGCCAAGCCAGGCGATCACGATCGAAAACCCGATTGCCGCGGCGGCCTGTCGGGCCATCATTTTCAGCGCCCAACGAGCGGAGACTTCACGGGCGACAGTAAACGCCGTCACCAGACACGGCAACAAGACACCAGCAAGATAGACGGCGACGAGCACCTCGAGTGGCGAGAGTGCGGTCGCGACATCGCCTTCGGTCAGCAGAGCGATGCCGTCCTTGCGAACCGAGGCCAGAACCACGGTCAGTGCGGCTTCCGCCGGCAGGTTGAACACACCCATTACGGGTCCGAGGACATCGCCCAGGGCGTCGATGACTCCACCCTCGTCGAGCAAGGCGGCGACGAACGTAATGAGGACGAAGACAGGCAGGGCCTTCAGGACGAACTCTCGGAGTGCACTCCAGGCCTCGCGGGCGACGGCTCGCAGGTCGGGCCAGCTCAGGAACGTCCGTCGGTCGATCACGGTGTGAGATTCTCGGGCCTCCGGTGGTGCGATCACGGCGACGTAGATGAGCGTCGTCACCGCAAGCACTGCCAGGTAGGGGCCGACGAGCCACCACATCCCGACGGCGGCGAACACCGCGAGTGTCGCTGGGAACTGGTAGGAACAGGCCGAGCCGAACGAGATCGCCGAGATCGTCGTACACCGCGTACAATCCGAACACGACCGGGTGTTAATCACCGCAGGGACGTTACAACCAAAGCCCATCACCACCCGAACGAGATCGCGACCAGTGAGCCCGACTCGCCGCATCGTCGGGTGTAACGAGACGGTCATCCGCGTCACCAGCCCCGTGTTCTTGTAGACACCGATGATGAGAGCAAAAATCAGCATCGTCGGCCCCGCCCAGACGAACAGGAACGGCCCCATCGAGAGAAAGCCATACTGGTTCGCGAGTATTGCCGCGAGCGGCTCGGGCAACGTCGACGCCCATGCGACCAACGGTTCGAAGGCCGCACCGACCAGCGGATCGAGTTCGCCCGCCACCGTGTTTGCAAACCAGACCGCGACTGCCGCCGGGAACAACAGGAGCCCGATACTGACCAGCGGGCCGATGTACGGCCGCTCGAAGATTCGCTCGGGCGGTTCGACCCGTCGGCCGACCGTCCGAGTGGCTTCCGAGGGAAACACTCCCGGCTGCTCGAGTGCCTGCACGATCCGACTATAATCGTCTGTCGCGGGACCGAAAGTATCGGTTTCGGTTCCACCATCGGCGATCGGCCGGGAGACGTTCCGAGCGTCGACCGGCACGATCGGGACGCCGATATCCGCGCTGAGTTGTTCGATCACACGGCCGGTCTCGTCAGTTGCCTCGACTTTGTCCCAGAACGTGACGACGACGGCCCCGAGGTGGTCTTCGACCAGCCCCAACAGATCCTCGAGATCGCTGTCGATGTCCGTCGCCGGAACGACCAGAAGCACAGTTTCGTCGTCGCCGACTGCGTTCAGTGCTTCGCGAGTTGCCTCCGTGTCTTGGTCCAATACGATTCCGGGGGTGTCGACGAACGTGTAATCGTCGGTCACGTACCGCTCGCTGCGGACTGTCGTCCCCCGAAAGTTCCCGCTGGTCGGTCGATCACCGGTCAGCGAGGCGACCAGTTCTGATTTCCCGACGCTCTCTTTCCCGACGACGACTATCGTTTCCCGCTCAGTTCGACTCTGCGGTGTCGTATCTTCCGTGTCGCTCATTGAGTGGCTACCAGTTGCAGTCGATCGGTTCCCGGCAGTCGATCGTCGAGGAAGCTATTGGCTCACGCTCTAGAATGCGGCTTCCGATTCCGAGTCGCGACAGCGCGACGGAGATACCGATGCCCAGGGCTATCGAATCGACGATAGCAGTATCCAGTGGCATGTCTCCGCTGACCGACTTCGAGGGGGGTCGAACTGATTGTTGTATCCGGTGCATCAAATTCGCTGTTTTGCGTGTTCATCAGCACGGATTTCGACGTTACTGATGTGTGTGATGTAGGAATTGTCGGTGGAATCTACGGCCTTCACGTAGCCGCTTGAAACACAGTACTCGACGTACTCGGCCTCAACTGAATGGGAGTCTCCAACGTCTATGTGGACAGTTGCGTTTTCGATAACGTTCGTCGCATGGTGTTCGATATCGGTCATCGTCATCTGAACGCCTTACGCTCTCTCGTATTATATGTTACTAAAATAAATTCGAACTTTAATAACACTTCGGCACCATATGATTGGAGCGATACCATCCCTCAGACCCTACAGAGCAGTCGTGTAGACACCCATAAAGGTAGATACGCGCCAGAAACGGCCCCACAATGGCGATACCCACCACGAGAGCTTCGACACAACCAGTGTTGTCGGGTAGTACTGACTGCTGTAGGTCATTTCGGCCCAACTACGACCCATCGCGGGTGGACCGATAAACCGGTACAGCAATCGGTCTGAGTACTGCTTTGGCAAGCCTGAACTGATGGGTCGAACCAGTTTTCGGGTGTCGGTTCGACGCATCAGTCGACGCTTGATCAAGTAGTACTACTGAGCATTGCACAACACTCATATGAGTCACGTCTATACTATATGGCTGCCACAAATTATTAGAAATAGCTAACTTACTCGAACAATTACTAAACAGTCGCGTAAGGAAGTAACTGCCAATGCAGAGACCACTGACCACTGCCCCACGAAACGAGACCCAGACACACGCATGAGCTACACCTGTGTCAATTGCAAACGCGACGTCGAACTCGAGGATACCAGTTTCCAAGCAAGCGTCCGCTGCCCGTACTGTGGGCATCGTATATGGTTGAAAGACCGGACACGACGTGTAAAAACAGTAAAAATCGGATAGAAGACACCCAGTAGTTCGGAACTCCTGTTTATTGATGGTGCTGGATGGACACTGATACTATCGGACGGAACTGTATGATCGCCACCCCGTGGCGGCGATTCACGACGTACGTTCGGCAGTATGAGAAATGGCGGCCTCGGCACTCATAGGGCTCCACATTACCGGGTGCCTACGCCGGTTCGGATCAGGTGCTTCGTCATCGGCCATCGTATACTACCGCTGTCGAGAGCAAGATAGTTGTGACTCGAGGTGCCGGTGGGACGGTCCGGTGTGGCTCGATTCCGGTAGCAGTGCTCACCGGGCGCGCAGTACACCGGTCTGTCACTCGTTGTCCAACCGGGTTTGGACGGACTCGAGAAGCGAGGGAGTGTCGCGTTCGTAGGTGTGGAGGGCGGTTGCGCCGACGAGAAGAAACCGCGTCATCGTTGCTGTTGAGGTGGCGATTAGGCTTGTGAACACAATCGTTCGGATCGTCCGCCCACACGAGAGTGTTGCCAGAAAGAGCCCAGCGAAGGGTGCCCACGAGAACCACCAGGCCCAGTTCCAGTCCACTTGGCGGCCCACGTCGGGTTGGTTGCGAGGGTCGCCTGAACGAACGTGGTTGCGTAGGTTGAAAGCGCCGTTGTCCAGCGTTCGAGGCTGAACAGCTGTGATCCCAGGAGGGGTGAAACCAGTTTCAGTTGTTGCTGTAGGGCGGTGTCGCTGTGAGCCGAAAGCCACGACGGTTTTGTAGGTCCCCGACCCAATTTCTACCAACGACCGATGGAGTGGACTGACCGCGTCGAGCAACTGTTGTACGATGGAGAGTCAGTGAGCCGCCAACTCGAGGTCGGTTCGGCGACTGTCGTCGTGACGACCCATCGTGTACTCGTATTCACTCCTGGTCGCTCCCCGAGGTATCGCGCCGTCGACAGACCGAACGCCGGTGGTGTCACCGTCGAATCGAGCGGCGCGACGGGGCGACTCCTCTGGGCGGTGTTGTTCGCAGCCGGTGGGATCGCGACTGGGGCCGTCGCGGCCGTCTTTAGTTTCGCCGACTTGCTGCCCGATCCGGAGATTACTGACGATGCAAGCGACGCGCCGGCCCCCATGGCCGACATTACGACGAACACCTTCAGCACGCTCGAGACGACCCTTTCGCTGCTCGATACCGGCGTCGTCGTCGTTGCAATCGGCCTGGTTGTCCTCGCAGCCGTCTCCGCCGTCCGGTATCTGCGTTCGCGCTCGCGGGCCCTCGTGATCGACGTTCACGGCGACGACGATCTCGAAATCCATCTCGATGGGGCAGTCGGAACGGAAGCAATCGAACTCCAGAACGCGATTGGCCCGGAGCCGACGCTCGAGGATGAAGCCGATAGACGGGAGTGGAGCGACACCAACCAACGCTCCGGCGATCCGTTTGACGCCTGGAGTGATCGTGGTGACGGTCAGGCTACTGATCCGTTCGATGTCGGCGAAACGGACCACAGTTCCCCGTTCGGCGATGAGAGCGAGCCGGATCGTGCCCAGCCGTTCGAAACCGAACACACCGAGACTGAGTTTGATGACGGGCAATCGGTCGGCGACCCCAAGTTCGATGCGGAACGATCAGTCGATGTCGAAGACGGATCCTTGGATCAGACATGGTTCGAGACCGAACGTTCCGCCGACTCGGATACCGGAGCGCACCCGGCGTGGGCGTTTGCCGACGATCCTGTGGGAGAAACCAGCGACGACGATGTAGACGATGACCAGATGGACGTACCCGAGAGAGCAGAAGGCGGCTTCGTTTTCGAGGACGACCCCACCGACGTCGGACCAGCGATCGATCTGGACGCCGATCTCACGACTGAGGAGACGGATTCTGACCAATCAACCAACGGTCTCGAGTCCGATGACGAATAAGCCGAGCAACCCAGGTGTCGACTCGTATGGACGGCAGGCTCAACATCGCCGACGCCATAGGGGCGATCGATGAACGCCGAGGCGGTTCGCAACCGTGCCCGATCGTTGCCGCGCGAACCCGGCGTCTACCAGTTTCGTGCGGATGAGACGACGCTGTATGTCGGCAAGGCAGTCGACCTCCGAAGCCGCGTGCGGTCGTACGCCGACCCACGGAGCGTGCGCATTCGGCGGATGGTCGAGCGCGCCGCCGACATCGAAATCGCAGTCACCGACACCGAAACCCAGGCGCTGTTGCTCGAGGCGAACCTAATCAAACGCCACCAGCCCCGGTACAACGTCCGGCTCAAAGACGACAAATCGTATCCGATGGTCCAACTGACCGACCACGAGGCCCCGCGGATCGAGGTTACCCGTGATCCGGACGAATCGGCGACGGTCTTCGGTCCCTACACGAACAAGGGCCAGGTCGAAACAGTTGTCAAAGCGCTCCGGGAGACCTACGGCATCCGGGGCTGTTCGGATCACAAGTACGCCGGCCGGGATCGGCCCTGTCTCGATTACGAGATGGGGCTCTGTACAGCCCCCTGTACCAACGAGATCGATCCCGCCTCCTATCTCGAGGATGTCGAGAGTGTCGAACGGTTCCTCGAGGGCGAGACCGGAATCCTTGCCGAGCCATTGGGCCAGAAGATGGAAGCCGCAGCAAGGAGCCAACAGTTCGAACGGGCAGCGAACTGCCGGGATCGACTCGAAACTGTCGAAGCCTTTCATGGCGAGGGCGGCGAGGCCGTCCAGTCGGTCGGCGACGAGCGTGCCGTCGACGTCCTCGGGGTTGCGATCGAGGGCGAGGATGCGACCGTCGCCCGACTGCGCGCAGATCGGGGCAAACTGATCGATCGTGATCGACACACCCTCGAGACACCCGGTGTAACCGTCACTGGTTCGGCGACAGACGGAGAGCACGGCGGTGTCCCTGCAGTCCTCGCGGCCTTTATTGTCCAGTATTACGCCGAACGCGAGTTACCGGACGCCTTGCTTTTGCCCGAAGACCACGGCGACGAGGAGGTCACCGCCTGGCTCGAGGCCGAGGGCATCTCGGTGCGCGTGCCGGGGGCCGGACGGGAGGCCAAACTCGTCGAATTAGCGCTCAAAAACGCCCGCCAGAACGTCGGCCGTCGCGACGAGTGTGGGATACTCGCCGACGCACTCGGGCTCAGCGCTGCGAGTCGAATCGAGGGCTTCGACGTCAGTCACGCCCAGGGTACGGCAGCCGTCGGCTCGAACGTCACGTTCGTCGACGGCAGCGCCGAAACTGCCCACTACCGCCG
>LKMM01000113.1 GCA_001563885.1 Natrialbaceae archaeon B1-Br10_E2g27 | reverse complement strand
GCCGACCATCACGAGGGCTTTTATGAAGCCGTCCACCTGATCAAACGGATCACATCGGGGCTGGGAGCCGAACTCACCGTCGTCGTCGTCGAGGGGCCGGCCCACCAGTTCGAACACCTGTTTGACCTCGTCGAAGAAGACATCCCCGCCGAGTTCGAAACCGTCGACAGGTGGGGACAGCTGCTCCCGACCCTCGAGTCACAGGCCGACGAAGAGGACCTCATTGCCGTCATCTCGCCACGTCGCGGCGACGTCGGCTGGCATACCGAACTCGAGGATCTGCCGGCGCGTCTGGTCGAGTTGCCGCCGGAATCGTTCCTTACGATTCACCCTCGGCAGGGCGAACCGGAGTACGATCGTCAGTACTTGCGATTCAAGTGATCGATCTCTCCGAATCAGGTCGTCAGCGTCGAATTACAGAGTTCGCCGATCGCCCGTCGAAGCCGCTGGGAGACGGCCGATTTCGAGACGCCAAGCCGGTTTGCCAACTCGTCCTGTGAGATGCCACGTGGCACGTCGAAGTAGCCTTCTGCGTGGGCGACTGCGAGCAGTTCCTGTTGTTTTTCGGTGAGTGCCACGACGCCGTCGTCGCCGTCGTCGGAGACCCGCAGGTGTTCGACCGACACCGAGACCTCCCGGTCGCGACAGTAGTCGTTGAACGCGACCAGCGCCTGTCGAGTCGGGAACCGAAGCTGGATGAGCCAGCCGTCGCGGCTGCTCGTAACCTCGAGCAATCGACCACCAGCCTCTGCGGTACCGGCAGTAAACTCCATTGTCCCCTCGGCGAGGGCGATCCGATAGATCCGCCGGTCCGGATACCGATCGACCAGGACGGGTTCGATGACCGTTGGATCGCGCTCGAGCGCTCCCTCGAAGGTCTCGAACGAGTCGCCGACGACAGCGACGAACAGCAGCCTCCGTCCGGTCTCGAGGGTCGTCCAGTACTCGGGTTCGACGGTGACGTCCGGGACGGAATCGAGTGTTGGTCGCATAACGAGGTCGTCGTGGTCGAGCCGTAACTGGGCAATAACTCCGCCGTCGGCTTGCGATCGTAATGTTGCTTGCTCGCCGTCGACCTCCGCGACATCGATACTCACGAATCCATCCCTCGTCCGAGGGGACGACAACCGTAAGGGCTTGTTACCTGGTAGGCGCTCATTACCAGCCAGATTCGACGCCGAATACATGGTCGTGGGAGCTATATACGGAACCATTCAGAAATCTGTTATCAATATGTATTCATCTGTCGACTATTTGTGACGTTTGGGACCCAAAACGGTTCCAGAGGTCATATACCATTCTCGCTGCCACAGGGTAGCGAGAATCGTCACACAGGTACAGCCGGCAGTATGAGTCGACTGCCGTCAGCTATCGGCTTGATTCTCGAACAACAGTTCGAACAGCTTTCGCTGGGCCATCCGGAAGTGGCGGCTGAACGTCGGTTGTGAGACGCCGAGCGATTCGGCTACCTCCTCGCCGGTGTGCTCTCGAGGCCACTCGAAAAAGCCGCTGTAGTAAGCTGTCTCAAGCGTTCGCAACTGCCGTTCGGACAGCCTGTCGCGTAGTTCGGCCTCGAAGGCCCGCGTCGGTCCTTCGGTACGGTCTGTCTCGCGTCGAGCAAGCAGTTGCGTCCCCGGGTAGGCTCGCTCGAGGGTTCGGACGAACGACCGGACGTCGACGCTGCTCGGAAGGTCGACGACCAGTCGGGTGTGGCCGTCATCCGGTCGAATCGACCGGAGGCTCCCACCGTGAGAGCCAACTCGCTCGGCGACGGTCGACTCGTTGAGGACGAACTCGACGGGCACACCGTTGTCGCCGCCACCGAGTACGCTGACGGACTCGAGTTCGGGTATCGACTCAGCCAGGCTAGTGATAGTGTCTTCCTCGATAGCTTCGATGGCACAGTAGACCGTCGAGCCGCCGGTCGACCGCGGAACGGTCGTTCGGATGTCAAGTCGCCGCTCTAGAGACTGGGCGATCGTCGACAGCGGCTCTGCAGGCTCTCTGAGGCCGACCTCGAGTTCGGTTACTGTCTCCGCTAACAGCGCCTGTGTCAGTTTCAGTGCGCCGATTGCGTGGCCTGCGACCGCAGACAGGTGCTCGATTGATCGGCGTGTTTCGACGTCGAAGGCATCCACACGATCGGCATAAGCCGTCACCGTACCGTACTGGAAGCCGTCGTACTCGATTGGGACCGATATTGCTGACCCGACGCCCGCAGCGAGACACTCCTGGACCCACCTCTCTTCGTTACTGGCGGTCTCGAGGCTTTCGAAATCGGTGACGACAACCGAGGCTTGCCTGGTCATCGCTCGACCCGCGGGGTCGGACGCTTTAGCACCAATTGGGACCGAGGGGGGCTCGAGCGTCTCCTCGCGGCCGGTCCACACCGACGGTTCGACGGCTTCCGCTCCGGCATCGAGTCGGCCAACCCACGCGAACTCGACCGAGCCACCCGATTCGAGGGAGAGTGATCGGACGCCCGAACAAAGGGATCGCTCGATGGCCTCCTGTGTCGGTGCAGACAGTATCTCGCGTTCTATTTCACGGACGTGACTCGCCTGCTCGAGACGCCTGTCTGTATGCGACAGCGTTCGCCGCGTTTCCCGAAGCGCCGAGCGGGCTCCAAGCCTATCGAGTGCGATCGAGGCCGTCTCGGCGATCACCTCGAGCGCCGCTTGCTCGAGCGGGTGGGCTGGTAAGGGATCCCTGCTCACCGCGAGGACGACAGCGCCGTCGGCTACCACGCCCAGAACACGTTCGGCGCGGATGCCCAGGCGCGTTAGGACCGGGATGAGGTCCGCCCGGTCGAACGCCGTCCCCGTGTCGGCCTCGAGAAGTTCCGCAATCGATGGCTCATCGGCGGGAATCGGGCGTGTGTCGACGTCGCCAATCCGTTCGGCGGTCGCGACCGCAGCGGGCTCGAGCATCGCCTCGTCGACGCGATACCAGCCGACGTAGGCCGCCTCGAGACAATCACGAACCCCATCGACGGTCGCGCGCCGAACCGCCGGCTCGGTCCGGGCCGACTGGGTCGCACGGACGGTCGCCCGAATCGCCTCGAGGGCAGCGCCTGCGGATCGGCGACGGTCCCGAACGACACACAGGGTTCCGTCGGCGCGTGCGATCGGTGAGACGACGACCTCGACCGGTCGGCCATCACCAACTGCAAGCGAGCCCCGCACTGGCTCCATCCACCTGATGACGGCCGTTTCCGCCCGTTCGCGGACGGTTTCGGCGAGATCGTCATCGAACAGTGACTCGACCGACCGGCCGACCAGCGCCTCGCCGCCAGCCCACCCCGAGAGCGTGGCGTTTGCAACCTGAATCGTCTCTCCTTCGAGAATCGCAACGCCGTCCTCGAGGGCGTCGAGTGCCCCCTCGAGGCGTTCGAGTCGGTCCCGATCGGCGACCGCGGCGGCTTCCCGGTCTGGGGGTGCTGTCTGGATCGGTCGTCCAGTGACGATGATCCGATCCTCGTCGGGCGAGATCGTTAGCTCGAGACGCCCCTCGCCATCGGGATCTAGGACCTCAGCGCGGATGGTCGATTCCGTTGCTTTCGCCTCGTGAAATCGATCGTACAGACGCTCGCGACTCTCCCCCGGAAGAAACCGCCAGACAACGGCTCCTGCCTCGAGGTCGCCCTCGAGCCACGTCGTCGCCGCCTCGTTCCAGTACCGAAGCTCCCACTCCGGACCAAGGACAAACAGGGGTCCCTCGAGTCGGTCGATCGCCGACTGGAGGACTCCGTCGGGATCTCCAGGAGTGAGTCGGCCAATCGTCGTAACGAGTCCACCGACCGAAGAGTCCTCGATTCTGTTGACGATGGTCAACTCGACGGCAAGCCACGTGCCATCGGCCCGACCGAACCGAACTTGCGCTTGCTCTGTTGCTCCGATAGACGCCGCCGATGCGTCCGTGATCGCCTCGCGAACTGATTCCCGGTCGTCTGGATCGATAAACTGTGAAAATGCCGTTCGCTCGAGTTCGCCGGGCGTGTAGCCGAACTGCCGTTCGACGGCGGGGCTTGCGTCCACTACCGTGCCGTCGGGCTCGAGGACACAGACCACGACAGCAGCACTCGCAAGGATCGATCGGTACCGGCGGGTGTCGTCTCCCGATCGATCGGTGACGGCCCTGATTCGGGCGGCGACGACACGTGGCGAGTCCGCTGTGTCGATGACGTCGGTCGCTCCAGCCTCGAGCGCTCGGTCGGCCTCCTCGCGGTCGGCAACGGCGACGACCGGTACGTCGGGGCGTTCGGTCGCGAGGACGCCAACCGACTCGGATGGATCGTCGAGATCGAACTCACAGACGACCCCATCGACACCGTCGAGACGCTCGAGGGCGTCCTCGATGGTCGCGACGCGGATAACGGATTCAGAACCGAACGCAGCCTCGAGGCTCTCGACCGTCTCATCTATGTGGGGAGAGTGCCCCACAACGACGACGCGGCCGACGCCGCCGACCATCTCGAGGCTGTGGCCACTCATCGGCCGACCACCGCCTCGCTGGGTTGCAGTCGGGATGAACCGATTCGATCGCGTGGATCCACCCGTGAGTTCGATATGGTCGTGCTCGTCTTACGCCGACGCATACGCGAACCTGCTCTCTGGTCGGCCACGACGCCAGCTACCTCGACCGGAGGCAAAATTATCAACGCCGTATCCTCGAGTAACTCGCGCTTACAGGCTCGGTGGCGATTTCGGGCCGATCAGGTATCGGCTCGAACCGTCACGACCGGAACTGGTGCGGTTTCGACGACCTTCTGGGCAACGCCGGAAAGAACCTGCGTCGTCACCTCGAGATCGTGTCGCATTTTATCGCGTGTTCGGTCGCTTGACGGGACGCGTCGCTGCCGTCGGTTGCGAGGACCAGATCCTGATACATGCGTGTCTATCCGTTCGGTAGACGGTCGGGACCTGCTGCAAGTGATTGATATCGGTAACCTGGCCGATCAAGAGTCCATCGCGATTCGATGGAGTCCTACCCGAACTTTCCGGTGATGTAATCTTCGACGCGATCGCTCTCTGGATTCTCGAAGATCTTTTCGGTATCGTCGAACTCGACGAGGTGGCCACCAGTGAGGAACACGGCCGTCTTATCCGAAATTCGAGCCGCCTGTTGCATGTTGTGCGTGACGATCGCGACCGTATACTCCCGGGAGAGTTCTTCGACGAGGTCTTCGATCTTCGAGGTTGCGACCGGATCGAGTGCACTCGCCGGTTCGTCCATCAAGATGACTTCCGGGTCGGGAGCGATCGCTCGAGCGATACACAGACGCTGTTGTTGACCACCGGAAAGGTCGAGTCCACTCTCGTCGAGTTGACCCTTAACTTCGTCCCAGAGGGCGGCCCGCTCGAGAGCCGTTTTGACTTTTTCCTCGACATCCCCGTCGTCTTTGCCCTGAACGCGAAGCCCATAAGCGACGTTATCGAAGATGCTCTTCGGAAACGGGTTTGGTTTCTGGAACACCATCCCGATTTTCCGGCGGAGGGCGACCGGATCGACGTCGTCGTCGTAGACGTTCTTGCCGTGGAAGTAGAGATCACCGTCCACGCGGGCAACATCGATCAGATCGTTCATTCGGTTTATCGAGCGCAAAAAGGTCGATTTCCCACAACCCGAAGGGCCGATGAGGGCCGTCACCTGTCGCTCCGGAATCTCCATGTTGATCTCATGAAGTGCCTGCGTGTCGCCGTAGTAGACATCGAGATTCGAGGATTTGATAACGGGATCGGAGACGCGAGGCGAACCGAGTGGCACGTCATCCGTCGACGCCGTCTGCGTGTCATCGGTACCGGGTTTCGATACAGTCCGTGAGCCCCCTCGGTTCGCAGTCATAAGCTGTGATCTAGCCTTTGCGTTCAGCCAGTTACCTGTTGCGGATTCACGCTGGTGGCTCGGACCAACCGGTCACGCCACTGCACCGGCTCATAACGATGGTTGTAGTCTCTTATCGGTGATTGCCCTACCCGGTGTGGCGATCACCGGTAAACAGGTACAACCATCATTATCAGAGGTCAACCTGTCCCCGTTGCAGTTCGATCACGACCGTTGTCCCCGAATCGCCATCCACGGCCGAGTTACTTGCCGTCTCGAATCGGAGCGAGCCATCATATCGGTCGACGATCCAGTATGTCACCCACAGACCGATCCCACGCAGATGCTCGAGTTGGGAAATCGATCGATCCTCGGTGATGACCGACGTCTCGCCGACTGGAATGCCCGGCCCGTCGTCAGCCACCGAGACGCGAACGTGCTCGTCCGTACAGCCGACGGTTATCTCGACGGTCGGATCGGGGCCGCCGTGCTCGGCGACATTTTCTAGCAGTTCGTCGATGGCCGTTCCGATCTCTGTCCCACAGATCCCGATTGCCGTCTCCGGAGCGTCGACAGTGACCGATAGCCGGCTTTCCCCCCGCCGTTCGAACGCATCGACCCGGCGACGAACCATCGCCGCAACGTCAGTTCGTGGCGGCGGTTCAGAGACGGGGTCGAGTAACGATTCGGTCGTCCGAGCCCGGTCGGCTAACTCGAGGATTTCGATCGCCGAACAGCCAATCTCGTTGGCTATCTCTCGGTGTTCGCCCTCGAGATCGGTCTCGAGTCGCTGGGATTGGCCCAACACGACGTTGAGCGTGTTCCGAAGATTGTGCCGTAAGATCCGATTGAGAACGAGCAACATCTGCTCGCGTCTGTCGAGTGTCGTTGCGAGTCGATCGATCGCACCGTCGATTCGACCCCACTCACCGGAGTTACCGATCGACGGGCCACCATCGTACTCTCGACGCTCGAGGGCTCGAAGCCGATCGTGAAGCCGGCCGATCCGACGAACCGTCGAGGAATAAATCCAGTAGCCAAACCCGGTAAGCACACCGAGAACGGTCACGCCAGAGATCAGTTGAAAGAGAATCAGTCGGTCGGTCGCTGCCGACATCGCCGCCCGATCCCTGTGGGCGGTGACTGTCCAATCGGCGGCCTCCAACTCTTCGCTTGCGTCGATCGTCTCCTCGAATCGGTCGGCGTTCGAGAAAACGGTTTCACCCCGGCTCTCGACTGTAACGGCTTCCTGGCTGTCGCCGTACAGCGGTTCGAACAGCTGTGTCTCGTCGATGTGGTATGCGCCGTTGAGCGTTCCGACGACGTCGCCGGTGTCGTTTCGAATCGGGGCGCTGATGACGATAACCTCGTTGCCCGTCTCGGCGACGAACGGATCACTGACGGCCTGTTCGCCCTCGAGTGCGGCCTCGACGTAGGCTCTGTCGCTTAGATCAGCGCCGATCGAATCGGCTTCCTCGCCGGATTCGGAGGTGATGGCCCTGAGTTCGCCCGTCTCATCGACGACCGAGCCGCCCTCGAACGCAGCAGCCTCGACGAACGCCTCGAGCGCCTGGCGCTGTGTGTCGCTTCCGTGGTCTTCGATGGCGGCGTCCGTCGCAGCGATCCGAACGGCTCGTTTCTGTTCGGTAATTCGGTCCTCGAGCACCTGTGAGGCAAATGCCGCACGATCCTCGACGGCCCCTTCGGCGTTCGCCTCGACGTCAGCCCGATGGGTATCGAACGTCCACCCAAGCACCGCGCCAGCGACGACAACGACGAGAACGAACGCGACGAGGAATCGATGGGCGATTCTCATTCAATACCAATAAGTATCGATTCTAGCCCGTTAGCATCATATTTTCGGCTCGACGAATCTCTTTTTGGTTTACAATTCGCCGAGAGCCGGTCGAACGCTCGAGTGACACACAGAACCCGCCTAGTGCTTTG
>LKMM01000112.1 GCA_001563885.1 Natrialbaceae archaeon B1-Br10_E2g27 | reverse complement strand
TAACGGTCAATCACCTGCTCAACGCCGCGATCCACGGCGAGGTCGATGCCTTACACGGCGTCACCGAGAACGTCATCGTCGGGAAGCCGATCAAACTCGGTACCGGCGACGTCGACCTCCGGATGGGGTCGACTGGGCCGAAGGCTGACTGATAATGGGCCGGACCCTCGACGACGCGACCCGCCAGTATCTCGCGGCCTTCGAGGAGACGACGGGATCGACCGGCGTCGACTGTCTGCTCGAGGATACAGACGATAGACGAGTGGTGATCGTTGTCTCGAGTGGGCAGATTGCCGAGGCGATCGGCCCGGGCGGTCGGACGGTCAAACGGTTCGAAGAGCGCGTCGAGATGGCGGTTCGGCTCATCGAAGATGCCGACGAACCCGAAACGTTCGTTGCGAACACCCTCGCGCCGGCGGCGGTTTACAACGTGACGATCAGCGAAAACGACGATACGGTTGCCTACGTCGAGGTCGCAAGCGAGGATCGTGGCGTCGCGATCGGTTCCGATGGCCGGACGATCGAGACAGCCCGCAGACTGGCCGACCGACACTTCGGTATCGACGACATCCAGTTGGTGTAGTCGCGTTCGGACACCTCTCGTCCGCCGAGGGGCGCTAACCGATTCTCTGCCCGTATCGTGAAACGCACTCAGATTCCTCGAGCGGGGGCTAACGAGTGCTCTCGAGGCGTAACAAGCGATTCGAAACGGGCTGTTTAAGTGCCTTCACCGGATAGCGACCCCTATGGCAAACGGCAAATACGCCGCGCGCAAGCTCAAAAAGGACCGCCAGAACCAGCGGTGGTCCGACTCCGATTACGCGCGCCGCGCCCGTGGACTTCGGGAGAAATCCGACCCGCTCGAGGGCGCACCACAGGCTCGAGGTATTGTACTGGAAAAAGTTGGCATCGAAGCAAAACAGCCTAACTCGGCGATCCGGAAATGTGTCCGGGTCCAGTTGATCAAAAACGGCAAGCAGGTCACTGCGTTTTGCCCTGGTGACGGTGCTATTTCCTTTATTGACGAACACGACGAAGTCACCATCGCCGGGATCGGTGGCGCGAAGGGTCGTGCGATGGGTGACCTTTCGGGTGTCAACTACAAAGTCGATAAAGTAAACGGCGTTGCGCTGCTCGAACTCGTTCGCGGCAACGCAGAGAAACCGGTGCGATAACCATGTCGGCAGACGACGCCCCCGAGCCGGACGCCCCCGCAGGCGGCACAGACGTTGGCGCGAAGCTATTCGGAACCTGGGAGATCGACGAGATCGAGTACGCCGATCCCTCGACCGAACGCTACATTACGGTGACGCCGATTGCACACACCGCTGGTCGACACGCCGGCAAGCAGTTCAAAAAGTCCCAGATCTCGATCGTCGAGCGCTTTATCAACCGCTTGATGCAGACCGAAGAGAACACGGGCAAAAAACAGCAGACGTTAAACCACGTCCGTAACGCCTTCGAGATCATCCACGAGCGAACCGAGGAAAACCCGGTACAGGTTCTCGTCACGGCCGTCGAGAACGCCGCGCCTCGAGAGGAGACCGTTCGGCTGAAATACGGTGGTATTTCCGTTCCGAAAGCCGTCGACGTCGCCCCACAGCGGCGAGTCGACCAGGCACTGAAATTCCTCGCTGAAGGCGTCCACAACGACTCGTTCAAGACGGCCACGCCCGTCGAAGAGGCAATCGCCTCCCAGCTGACGGGTGCAGCCAACTACGACGTCCAGACGTACGCGATCAGCCAGAAAGAAGAAAAAGAGCGCGTCGCGGCAGCAGCCCGCTAACGCTATCCGCTTTTCCGTTTTTACGCCTCTCGAGAGCGCCGGAAGCGTTATCGACCGTAGATAAATCGATTGGCGGTGTCGGTGAGCCACCGTTTAGCTCGGCCGGCCCAGATTGCAGGCATCGCAACGATGCGAAGTTCTCGCTCGTCGACTTCGATAGAGCCCCCCTCGAAGGGATCATACGACTCCTTGTCATCGTCGCGTTCGACGGCATCGACGACGGTCGTGAAACTACAGCGTCCACACGATTCCTGTCCATCCGTGCTACCCATACCCATACGTTAGGCTGGAGTGAATATAATTGTTCGCGCTCGAGAACGCAGACATCTGGTTCGGGCACGTGTCGTCAGTATATTTATTCACGACGGGTTCGAGGTGGGAACTACGCGTGATGTGATCGTGACTGACGCCGAGACACCAACACCGAGAGCAAACGACGGAATAGCCGACCGTAGCGATGGTGCTGACTGGCCAGACGACGTTCCGAGATGGGACGATGCGTATCTCAACTCGGTTGCACTACGGTTGTGTCATCACTACGACTTAGCGCGTGAGTACACCGAGGTGCGTGGCGAACGGTTCCGGATGTACGGCGAGCTATCGGTTCGCCACGAACGTCACGTCCTCCATCCATCGATTACGTTCGCCCAGCACGAAGCTGAAGAATACGTCTTCGTGACCGAACACGAGCGGCCGAGAGTGTCCGATCTCGAGGCCCTCGAGGCGATTGGAGAACAGCTCGCAGAGGAGTGGGTCGAGGCAGACGAAGACCACTACAGTACGGATTTTACGTTTGTCGTTGTTGCAAAAGAGCTCTCGGAGGATGTTCGAGAGTTCGTCTCGACGTACGAGAACCGGACGCTGTTGAAATTCGGCTACTACGGGCATACGGAGATCAATCTCGTCGTCGTCGCTCCTGAAAACGAAACAAGTGTTGGGAGTCGATCCGGTGAGATCGAACAGGCGTTTCGGGTGTGGGAACCGCTCGATCCGGACGAACCAGGCCGGTTGAGTCGGCTGTTGGCCTGGCTGTCGCGTTAATCTTCAGCGCGGTCGTCTACTGGCTCACCGCCGTCGGTGGCAGCTTCGGCAGCGACTCCTTCTCTGGCCTCGCTGATGCTCTGATAGCCTAAGTTCAAGAGTGCAAGCGCGAGTCCGACGAGAACCAACGCGATAATGCTCTGGAGTGCAAGCGAGAGGTTCGCGAAGGTGGCGAGGTTTTCCGACGCCAGAATCGCCTGTGGATTCGCCCAGAGGGCGATGTACAACAGCCCGGTAACCGTCGCGACGACCATGAACACGAGCGGCCCACCGGTACTGATGAGCTGTTTGTTGTCGTCCCAGTTTGCAAGCCAGATGGTCGCAACGAGCAACGCGAGTGCCGCAAGCAGTTGGTTTGCGCCACCGAAAAGCGGCCAGATACTCTCCCAGGTCCCCGAGGCGACGAGGAGGTAACCACCCACTGCGGTGATACCGGCGTTTACGTACCGGTTCGAGAGGTTTTCCTCGAGAGGCGTCTCGGGAGTGCCGATGAGTTCCTCGAGCATGTAGCGGCCAAGACGCATCGCCGTGTCGGTACTGGTCAGCAGGAAACTCGCAAAGACCAGTCCAATGAACGTCGCCGCGAGGCCGGCGGGCACGCCGAGTGTCGTCACGAGTGCGCCACCGCCGGCCGGGAAGACCGCAATCGCGTTGTCGAGACTGCCGGATGCGACCGTCGCTGCAGCGAGCGAGACGGCAATGATAGCCGTCAGCGCGAGCAGCCCCTCACCGAGCATCGCACCGTAGCCGATCGTTCGGGCGTCGGTTTCCTTGTCGAGTTGTTTTGCGGTCGTCCCCGATGAGACCAGCGAGTGAAAGCCACTGATCGTTCCACAGGCGATTGTCAGGAATAGCAAGGGGAACAGTGGTCCGAGACCACTCATGAACCCGGTAAAGGCAGGCACCTCCGCCGACATCGACGTGATCTCGACTGCACTGAGGTCCTCGAGTCCGGCAACCGGAATTGCCGCGTCCGGAGCGGCGATGAACGTTCCGACGAAGACGCCAAGCAGCATCGAGCCGATACCGGCATACAAAAGCGTCGACGTCAGGAAGTCACGCGGCTGTAGGAGTACCCAGACGGGAAGCGTCGCCGCGAAAAACGAGTATAAGACGGTGACAACGGCCCATCCTGCGAAGTTCGCTCCCAGGTCATCAGCCAGTGGAAGGAGTTGAAGGAACGATCCGTCACCGAGCAGGACGATCGTGCCCTCTGGAAGTCCCTCAGCCTGGGCCAGTGCAAGTGGGAACTGGTGGCCGACCCAGACGCCAGCGAAGATGCCGGCGGTAAACAGGATAGCACCGGGAATAAACGGCCCCTTGAGCTGGTACAGATAAAAGCCGAAGGCGATCGCAAGCGCGATGTAAATAATGCTCGCGGTCGCTGCGGCCGGATAGGCGTTGAACACCGACGCGATCAGGAAGACGAACGCCGCGATGACCAACACGATCAACAAGAACCCAAACCACAACAGCATATTCTTGCCCTGTTTTCCGACGTACTCACCGATGATGTACCCGATCGATTTCCCCTCGTGGCGAATGCTCGAGGAAAGTGCCATAAAGTCGTGAACGGCACCGAAGATGGGGTTTCCGATTGCGACCCACAGGACGGCCGGAAGCCATCCGAAGGCGGCGACTGCCGTCAGCGGGCCAGCAATGGGAGCGCCGCCGGCTACGCTCGAGAAGTGGTGACCGAGTAAGACCGGCTTTTTCGAGGGGACGTACTCCTGTCCGTCCTCGTATTTATGTGCGGGTGTATCCCGTTCATCGTCTAGCTCTACCATGTTGGCGAGGTATTTTGAGTAGCCAACGTACCCGATGGTGAACGTTATGAGTACGAATACGACGAACCATATTACTTGCATAGTTTACCGATACGGTTAGCAATGAACTCACCGATAATAAATCCATTCACGAACTATCATTTCACACATGATAATTTATATTACAGCTAGAAAATTAATGAATAGACAGATATGAAACTGGGGCGTTTTGCAGCCGAAGTAACTATCAACGTGGTTGATCAATAATAGTTATTATAGAATACCCAACATATGACAAACGTTATACACGAGATCCGGAAGACAGTCGAATCTCATCCCACAGTGGCTGCTCTCGTCACCGACGAGGTGGAGTATACGTACGCAGATCTGTGGCGAACTGCCGGGGAGTTTGCCGGCGGGCTTCGTCAGCGCGGGGTCAAATCCGGCGATGCCGTTGTACTCTGTCTCACTAACACGCCGGAGTTCGTCGTCTCGATGCTCGGAACGCTCAGAAATGGTAGCGTCGCGGTACCGGTTCCACCGCACTACGAACCGAGTGAGATCGCAGCCATCAGCAGTGACTGTGAGACTACGATCCTTCTTACCCAGACAGATCGTGTCACGTCGTTGTTAGCAGAGATAGACACTGCTGATGCGATCGTCCACGTCGGTGATAGCGATGCACGGCTTGGCGTCGATTATGACTCGTTCGTCGAGACGACCGGGCTCAGCGATTACTGGGAGACGATTGCACGCGAAGACGACGACCTCGCGGTTATCTCATATGGGGGACGACACACGCCAAAAACGGTTGGGGCATCGATTACCCACGAAGCACTTCGATCGACAATTGATGCAGTTACCGACCGGATCCCCGGTGGACTGTCACCGGAGGACGGACAGCTCGGGACGATGCCGGCGTTCCATCGGTTCGCTATCACGCCCGTACTGTTCGCGACGCTTGCGACTGGTGGAACCTACTACCCGCTCGAGCGGCCGACGATCGACGAAACGATCGAGTGGCTCGAATCGGGGAAAATTTCGGTCTATCACACTGTCAGTCCGATGGCGACCGAACTCGTCTCGGCGGCGGCGTTCGACGATGCTGATTTGAGCGACGTTCGTGTCGTCGGTGGCATCGGTGAGCCGTTCGAATCAGAACGTATCGACCGACTCCTCGAGGCAGGTTGTGACGAGTGGTACTACGCCTACGGACGGACCGAGACGGGGCCGCTGGTCCTTGGGAGTGCCGGCAACTCACCACCAGCCTGTCTCGGTGAGCCAGTCGCCGGGGTCGATGCGACGGTCGTAAGCGAGGGCTTTGTCGAACGACCCCCCGTTCCCGTCGACGGATCGGAAATTCCCGAGGACGCAACCGGTGAACTCGTCATCTCGGGGCCGACACTTGCGGATGGGTACGTTGGTGACACCAACCTCGAACTCGAGCGCTTTACCGTGCGGGAGGAGACTCGCTGGTTTCACACCGGCGTCGACGCCTATCGCGGGGATGACGGACGGATATACAGGAAGTCGAATTAGGGGGAGACCACGAGCGGAAGCGCCAGCAAGACAACCAACCCAAGACAGATCAGGAAGGCATATCGGAACAGATAGACCCGCTTTTCGGGTGGAATTTCACGACGGCAAGTTGGATTCGCTGTCCAGACCATCTGGTAGTACGTTCCGACGGCGACCACCAGAAAGACCGCAGTCAAAAGCAACACTGATTCTGCGAGAGAAACGCCGAGTGTGCGGAGATACAGCGGGCCCCAGGCGTAGATGGTCAGAAAGCAGATTAGGATAACGATAGCTGGCGGAACCGGATCGATCGGCGTTCCATCCCGGTTGCGAACTCGAGGGCGATCCATTGTGCGAACGGAACTCGGCTACAACGAGCCCGGTAAAAATGGTATCCGTGACCGTCACCAGACCTGTCGGGGCCTCTCGGCGTTCGACGAGAGTTTAATACTGCTCGCTGAGAGACAGCGACCATGAGCGGGGACCTCAAAGAGGGGATAGAATCCTCGAGTGGCGATCCACGCGTACTGCTGGTATTGAATCTCCTGTTATCGTTTTCGTTCGCGTACATGCTGGTCTGGCTCGCTGAGTTAGCCAGTTTGGTTTCGTTTTCGTGGGAACAGGTGTTCGTGCTCGGAGCGATCCTCGTTGTGCTGACGCTGATCGTCGTCCGAGAGTGACCATACCTACGAGGAACTGCTGACGTAGGCACGAGTCGCCTCGACCAGATGTTTTCGGTAGGTACTCCGATCCGGATCGCAACTGAGTTCGCGGAAACGAGCTTTGAAACCGTCAAAATCTACTTCGGGGGCGTCCATCGCGGCGGCATGAGCGAGGTCGTACAGCCGGTGGTCGGCCTCGAGGAGGTCGTGTCGTTCGGCGAGTGCCAGCGCAAAGGCAGCGTTGACGGCCGTAATATCGGGGTCGGCACTCCGTGAGAGCCGAGTCGAACCGGGAGGAGCGAGTGCAGGTCGGTCGGCAAGTGCCATCGCGAGACTCGACTCGAGAAACGAAAGCAGTTTTTCGCCCGGGCCGACAGCGAGTGTGATGTCGTCGGCGTAGATGTCTTTCATGTGGTTTGCAATCTGATAGCAGTGGGCGAGCTTTTGGCGTTCGACTTGCCGGCCGGCTAAGGCGAGATACAGCACTTCTTCGGTTGACTGGATGTGTGAGGGGTGTGCCTGCTCGTAGCGGGCCATATGGGAAAACTCGTGTAAGGCGAGTTCACGAGCCATCGCACTCGAGGCGGCCTGTCTGGAGATGTTCAGCACGTGGTGGTCGTCGTAGTGGCCGGCCCAGGTTCGTTCGTCGGGGTCATCACGCAACTGGACGTAGACTGGTAGCGAGAGGTCGTGTTCGGTTTCGAAGAGGTCCCGGGCGCTCAAAAACGGAGACGTGGGCCCTGGCCCCTGGACACGTATATCCATGTGTGTAGTTACCAAGGGTTGAACTGGTATGGCTTTTACGCCCGTCCGCACCGGTTGATCGTTCGTCTGCCGATGATTGTCGTCTCTGTACGATGACTGCCCTCTCTGGGCAGTAATTACAGGTTTTCGAGGCGAAAGCCCACGACTTCAGTCCTGTCTCTTACCCACAAGTTCTATCCCCGTAGTTGGTGGAGCGAGACCCGAAGATGGGACAAAGTCAGCGCAGTTGGCGACCTGATTTGGCCGATGACGGAGAGCTCTGTGATATGGATGTAT
>LKMM01000111.1 GCA_001563885.1 Natrialbaceae archaeon B1-Br10_E2g27 | reverse complement strand
GAACGAAGCCCTCGATCGAGGAGCCGTCGAAATAGATCCCCTCAGTAAAGGCCTTCTCGGCCTGTCGGGCCGGAACGGCCACGTTTTTTACCGTTCCCAGAATGTCGGTAAACTGCAGTCGAAGGAAGTCGACGCCTTCGTCTTCGATCTCGTCCAGTACGTCTTGTTCTGCCGAAGTCAGGTTTCCATCTGCCATCTTCTACTCGAGATAGACATTGGATCCTAGTATTAAAACTCTGTTGATGTGGGCGAATATACTCAAAACAGTGCACAATATTCTAAATCTAAAATCTCGGCGGTAGTTACTCGCCGGTAAGGGTATAATACCGACATATTTTGACACCACATTGCGCAAGTGTTCAAAAAAGCCTCCGAGCGCAGATTTTCATTGGTCGGAAATTGGGCGTAATGAACTGATTTCGCCCATTATCGCGCCGAGAGACGCTGGACGTTCTTTCACAAACCGGAGTCTACTTCGAGTTCTTGTACGTGGGGGCGTCGGCCGGCTTCCGTCGAGACCGCCACAGTACTGTTGCGGCGGTAACACCGGCGGTGACGGTCGCTCCCCAGGCGGTCACCGACTGTTGGAGGGCCCGACTCCAGTCCGATTCCTGACGCGGTCGTTCGGTCAGTCGCTCATAACAGACCGGACAGACGTAGGTCACCGAATCCGCCCGAGTGCGGTGGATCCAGTCACCGTCAACGGGACTGGAGTGGCCACATGCCGGACAGAACAGCGTCGATTTCTGCCGCGGAGGCTCTGTCTCACTGGGTTCAGAGAGCGTATGGCGAACCATCATCGCCAGCTACGAGGTGGACAGGTAAATGCTTTCTCGCGGTATTAAATGGTGAAAATAACCAATTATTGGATGACGATTCTGGCGTGTCTCTATCCCTTCCCCGATAAACTGGACGCTGATCCTCGAACAACCAGGCATCCGTGTGCCACCACCGCAGTATCAAGGAGGGTCTTCGACAAGTCCAGTCGTTCACAGCGAGGGGGCCGTCACTCTTCGTCAGTTTCGAGCGTCGTCGGGTCGAGTTCCCCCTCGAGGACGCGTTCACCACGGTCAGTAATCTCGTAGACGCCGGTCATCTGTTTTTTGAGGAGTCCGCGTTTCGTGAGTTCGCGACATCGGTAAGCGGCTCTGGGCGCACGGCAGACTCCCTGTTCGGCGACGTGGTCGGGTGTAAAGTTCTCGGGTGCCTGGAGTACGTCGAGAATCTCCTCGTCGATCGGTTCCATCCAGTCGGCCTCGTCTGGCATAGTTGCTCTTCGTTTCTTCCAGACAAAGAACCGACGCCTTTCAACTCGAGTGTCAATCCGGAGTTCGAGGCTGGATCGGGTGCCCACCCGAGTCAGGATTGCCCCTCGGGAGGAACCAAATCGGTATGGACGACCGCCCGGTACTGGTCGCCCGTCGCGTCTTCGAGTCTGGTGAGCAACGCCGCAACCTCGCCAAACGAGTCGGGAAGTTCGAAGGGGTCGTCGGCGTCGTCGGCCCGGCGCTTACAGCGAGCGACGAACGAGACCAGCCTCGAGTGGGTACCGGAGCGAGCGTAGACGACACCCAACTCGTCGTCTACGTGTTCTCGCCAGGCCTCGACTATTGCTGCAGCCTCGAGTCGCGGCTTACGGTGTTGTTCGGTGATCTCACTGGCGTCGATTTCCTGTCCGTCGAAGACGGTATCCAGTGCCTCCTGAAGTTCTTCGGTATCTCCTTCGAGTGCCGGCGTGTCGGCATCTGCCTCGAGCAACGCCTCGAAGGCCTCGAGTTCGACCCGACGGATGGCGACCGGAGAGACGAATTCGTGGGACTCCTTGGGGAGTGTATACGACTTCCCCTCGACGCCCTGTTCGCCGGTGTCGGTCCGACCCAGCATGAGGTCGAGTATGCCCATGCATGAACGGGGTATGGTGAGTCGAATAAGTGTTCCGTGTAGGCAACGCCGACACCCCTGTCGGTGCTACTCGTCGCCGAGTGTGGGGGCGCTCGTTCTACCAACACTCGAACATCGGTTCGCACGCGTGGAGAAACCTCGAGTCCCGTCCAGAGACATCCGGCTCCGAAACGAGACGATCGGTCAACTGGATCAACTCGAGGGTGGCTACAGGCGATCGCCGCGATAGATCGACCCGACCTCGCGATCGATTTCGTCGAAGGTAATGATATCGTCCTCGGTCAGTTCTTCTGCGTCCCACGTCTCGAGGAACGAAACGGCGTCGTCGTGGTCGGCGAAGACGCGGGGATTCAGTTCCATCGGGTCGTCGGGGGCCCCGTCTTCGTCGGTGACGATGACAAACGAGGCCTCCGTTGCATCGATTTGCTCGCCAGAGCGGTACTCGGTTGTCCACGCGCCGACAATGTCTGTGTCGGCACCGTCGAAGTGGGTTGGTTCGGCGACGTAGGCGCTCATACATCCCGGCGTACAAAAAACGGCCCCCACATCGGTTTCGTGGGCAAGTTGGCCCTGCCAGGCCGAGAAGTTCGTCGGTCGCATATTACAGACGATACAGTGATGATCGTCCTCAAATGTGATCGGTTCATCGCCGGGATGGTCGATCATTCGATTATCGAGGTCCTCCACCTCGCTGGTATCATCCCCGTCGGACTCTCCGTCCTCACCGGATGTCTCGTCCTCGCCGAGACAGCCAGCGAACCCGGCCGCTGCCCCTGTCCCGAGTACTGCCAGTAGTCGACGTCTGTCGATCGTGGGAGCCTGATCGTTCATACCAGATGTAACGAGTCGGAACCTAAAGTGAGCGTGGTTCATCGCTCGAAATCATCGGTCTCTTCTCACTCGAGGGCGGCTTTCGTCCGACGGTGGCGGTCGCGAAACATCCCCTCGAAGCCGACGGTCGAAAACGGCGTTCCAACTCGCCCGAGCGCGCCCAACGGTAACTCGTAGGCGATGTGATCCTGGACGATCGTCGCCTCGCCGTCGGCGAAAAACGAGTGGGTGTGGACCCACTGATCGAACGGACCATACACCATCTCGTCTCGAAAGTATGCACTGCCGTTTGTCCGGGCACGCTCTGTGATCGCCGACGTCCAGTACTGTCGAGGGCCAACATCGAACGGCTGCAGCGAGAGTGAAAGTTCCGAACCTGCCTCGAGAACCTCCGGGTCAGGTTCACCGTCGGGGCCGACGACTGCCTCGACACACAGTCCCATCCACTCGGGCGTCAACGCTTCTAAGCCCGCTGGCGTCGAGTGAAACTCCCAGACTGCCTCGAGCGGCGCATCGATCCGTGTCCGGCGTTCGTAACTCGCCATACCGACACGTAGGGGGGCCGACCTGATAGGTTCGCGGGCAACGAGCGTCCCCGACCATCGAAAAGCTTCCCCACCCCGAACGCGGCGACGGACTCGCGTACTTATTTCAGTCGCTCCTGGAGAAACGAGGGGTGTGCTGCGGTAACGCCCTCGATCTCGAGTAGTTCGTCGGCGATAATCTCACCGAGGGAGTCACCGTCTTCGGCGCGCACTTCGGCCATCAGCATATGGTCGCCACTGGAGCTATACAGCGCCTCGACTTCCTGAAGGGATTTGATGGCCTGGGTGGCTTCGACGTAGCGTTCGCTTGCGACGTCGAGGCCGACCAGCGCAATCGTCTTGCTCGAGAGTTTCTTCGGGTCGATGTCGGCCGAATAGCCGACGATGACGCCCTCTTCTTCGAGCTTTCGGATGTACTTTCGAACGGTTGGTTTCGAAACGTCCGCGCGTTCGGCGATTTCTGCGTACGATGCCTGTGCGTCTTCCTCGAGAACCTGAAGGATACGATTCTCCGTCGCCTGCGTGCTCATACAGTATGGTTTTGCTCCGACGGGAAAATATCTTTTGTATACGAAAACGTCGGATCTCTCAGAGGATCCTGTTTGCCGAGTCACTACTAGAGCTGGTAGTTCATGCAGCCAGTGAGATAAAGGGAATAATCCGCCGTAGAAAGATATATTCCGTCGAAGACCGAATTTCTAGTATGGAGAAACCGCGCTCCGAGATCACGGGGAAAGCCAACGAGCGCGCCGAGCCACCGGAGTTCGACGCGCTGACCACCCCAGAGGAACTTGTCCGCGGGGATCGAACACGAGACGACTTTTTTGACGCGGTTCTCGGACTCGACGGCCCGACAACGGCGGGCGACGTTGCTGCGCTCGCGGGCCGTGGTGTCGACGCTGCACGCGAGTACCTAGAATGGTTCGAACGGATGGGAATCGTCACCCAGGTTACGGAGTCGCCAGCTACCTACAAACGCAACCAGTCGTACTTGAATTGGCGGCGCGTCCAACGGCTTCGTGAGAATCACACAAGTGAGGAGCTACTTGGGTATCTGCAAACGGAACTAAAGCGTACAGAGGAGTTTGAGGACGAATTTGGGGTCACCACTCCCGGTGAGATTTCGATCGCAGAGTATGCCGCCGCCACGGACCACTCCATCGAAGAGGTCTGGGAGCGTCTCTCTTCGTGGAAGACGGCCCGTCGTCGGGTGACGCTTCTTGAACGGGCACTGACCGCCGAATCCAGCGAAGGCACAGAAATTCACTCCACCGTATGACCGGCGGCCACAAAGACGAACCGTCCGATGGACGCTCCGGTGGGCCGATTGATTTCGACCGACTCGACGTTATTTACGATCGACTTGCAACTGACGAACGGTTCGCCCGAGTAAATGAACACCCGAAATTCGCTCCAGATCGTCTGGTGTGTGTATATGATAGGTGTTTCTATCCCGAAAGCGTTCAGGTCGCTCGTCTTGCAGTGGTGTGGTTCGAAAACGGGGATTTCTCGCTCCACTACCACGAGCAACACCACGACGGTGAGTTCGACCACCGATGGGATCGTCATCCATCCAGCCACAATGCCCGTGACCACGTCCATCCCGGCCCGGAGGCACCAACACCCGGTGAGGACACCTCGTATCCAGCGGATTGGCGTGATATTCTCTCGATGGTTCTCTCAGAGATCGAAAACCGACAGCGTGCTTTCTGGATTGACGACTAGTACTCCGCCAAGCGTCGACTGATGTGTCGAACCGACACCCGCCGACTGGTTCGACCTATCAGTTCAGGCTTGCCAAAGCACTAGATCGGCTGTCAACCCCTCGAGCGGTTGCTGATCCCGACCGAGATTGCCCAGGGCGATCGTCGCACTTATTCGGCTCTCTCGCCCAGTAGACAGCGATGGTCGACGCCAACGTCTTGCTCGGTGGGTTCTGGATCATCCTCGGGATCATCATCCTGATTCCCGCGTATTTGATCGCGATCCAGGGTCGGGCTGATCTGCACGTCCACTACGACGACAGCGTCGATCCGGCCTACGTCTCCCGGCGGGCCGGGGCAACGGCGCTATTGATGGGGTTCGTGACGATCGGATACGGGATCTATCAGCTCGTCGTCGGCTACTCGTTTCTGGCCCTCTCAGGACTGCTGTTGACGTTACTCGTGTTGAGTACACTGACGAGACGCTTCGCCCAGGGCTGGGGCTACAGCGAATAACGCCACCGTTATGCCGTCAACACTGGTCGATCCGCGCTGCGGACGATCCGCTCGGCGGCGCTTCCGATCTTTCGGGTTCGGGTGTGACTCTGGCCCTGGTAGCCGATTATGATGAGATCGGCCTCAACTTTGTCTCCCACCTCGAGTGTGGCCTCCCAGGGCCGGCCGTGACAGACCTCCGATGTACACTCGATCCCTGCGTTCGCTGCACGATCACGGATTTCCTCGAGCATCGCTTGCCCCTGTTCTTCGAGTTGGTCGAGGACAATTGCGGTGGTGCTCAAGGCGGGTTCGCCGTAGCGATGTGTCTCTACGCAGTACAGCGCGTGGACGCTTGCATCGTAGCGGTCGGCAACTGCCAAGGCGTGTTCGACCGCGCGGTTTGCAGGGTCGCTTCCGTCGGTCGGGACGAGAATCGTCTCGTACATCGTGCAGACACACACCGACGTCGAACAAGTAACTTGCATCACGACCGGTGACGTGTTTTGTATGCAACAATATCAGGCAGTCAACACCGGCCGCTCGGCGTTGCGAACGACGCGTTCGGCGACACTCCCAAGCTGTCCGTCGGGGCCGGCACCGAGGCCACGGTTGCCGACGATGATGAGGTCCGCATCGATTTCGTTTGCGTAGCCATCGACTTCGGCCGCGGGTTGCCCGCCTCGAAGTTCCGCTGTTACCTCGAGGTCCGCCCGTCTACCGACGTCTTCGAGCACACGACGCCCGCGTTCCTCTATGTCGTCGAGAACCGTCTCGGCGTCGGAGACAACCGATCCACCATACCTGGTCGTATCGATAACATATATCGCGTGTAACTCGGCGTCGAACGAGTCGGCCATATCGGTTGCGTACTCGAGCGCCCGGTTTGCGGTGTCACTCCCGTCCGTCGCGACGAGAATCGTATCGTACATGGGTTCGGTGGTTCCACCACCGTCGCCGACTTATATCTTACACGGGTAGCGGACATCGATGTCACTCACAGAGTACCGGCGTCTCCACTTTTCGGTGTCGCTGGATAAAAAAACGTAGAATATATCGGAAGACCGATACGAGTAGTTACTTGTGTCGCTCGAGCAGATCGTAGCTGCGTTCCCACTCGGCGTCTTCGTCGAAGTAGCGTTCGGCGAGTGGCTGTTCGGGGATTTCACCGATAGCGCGTTTTTCCTCGCCGTAGGATGGTCGGTCCTCGTCGACGTAGTACCGGCCCGTAAGGACGGTTCCCTCGTGGAGTGCGTTTTCGGTCTCGTACATCATCTCTGCGGCTTCCCGGCGGTCCGTAACGTCGAAGTCGTAGTCGTCTGACTCCTGGATGTCGATGTAGGGAACGTACTGTCGGGCATCTTTGTTCCAGGTCGGACACTGGGTCAGGAAGTCGATGTGAGCGAAGCCGTCGTGTTCGATGGCTTCGACGATGATCTCTTTGGCCTGGTTCGGGTTGACCGCAGCGGTACGTGCGATGTAGCTTGCACCGGCGTTTAGCGACATCGACAGCGGACGAAGCGGCGTCTTTGCGCTGCCCGATGGCTGGGTTTTGGACTTGTGACCTTTCGGACTCGTCGGCGAGGTCTGGCCTTTCGTCAGGCCGAAAATCTCGTTGTTAAAGACGATGTAGGTCATGTCGTGGTTCTCCCGAGCCGTGTGGATCCAGTGGTTGCCGCCGATGCCGTAGCCGTCTCCGTCACCACCTGCGGCGATGACCTCGAGTTCGGGGTTTGCGAGTTTGGCGGCACGAGCGACGGGCAGCGAGCGCCCGTGGATCGTATGGAACCCATAGGTGTCGAGATAGCTGTTCAGTTTGCCCGAACAGCCGATCCCGGTGACAGTCAGGACTTCCTCTGGGGTCTTGCCGACCTCCGGGAGGGCCTGTTTCAGCGCCTTGAGGACGCCAAAGTCACCACAGCCTGGACACCAGGTGGGTTGTGGTTCGACACCGGGGGTATACTCATCCCGGTCGATCTCTCGTTCCTCTCCGATGGCGTTGAATGCACTCATTGTTAGTCACCTGCAGCAGGTTCGATTCGTACCTGTGCGGTCGGTTCACGGTCTTCTTCGGCGATGTTGACTTCATAGCCTTCGACAATTTCTGCGGGTTCAAAGGGGTTGCCGTTGAACTTCAGCAGACTGGTCAGTTTGTCGCCGTACTGGCCGAGTTCTTTCTGCAAGAGCCCGCGGAACTGAGCGGTGGCGTTCATTTCGACAACCATCGCCTCGTCGACGCTCTCTAGGAACTCAGCCATCTCCTTTTCGGCAAACGGCATCATATCCGAGACGCTGATACCTTTGACAGCGTGCCCATCGTCGTTGAGACGCTCGATCGCCTCCGCGACAGCACCCTG
>LKMM01000110.1 GCA_001563885.1 Natrialbaceae archaeon B1-Br10_E2g27 | reverse complement strand
CAGTCGTCGACGGCAGACCAGCACTGAACTCGCGACTCATCGGTGTCTCACCTCGCCGACGGCCGCAGGAAGTATCAGCCCGAGCGGTTGCTCGAGATCCCAGTCGACGACGCGAGCGCCGGAGGTCCGAACCTGGGTCAGTCGCTTTTCGCGTTCGAGCCCGGCAAGCCGAGTTGCGACGTCGTCGGCGTCGGTCACGTCGGGTGAGACGACACGTACTTCATATCCCCAGGTTCGGAGTTGCTCGGTGAGATCGACCGGCTCGTCGTCGGTAAACGCCGAGAACACGAACACCTGTGCGTCGCCCGGAAGCTGTGAGACGAGCTGATCGATCCGATCATTGGAGGGAAACCACATCTGGGAGTCGTGCCCATCGCCTTCTCGTGCCGACTCGAGAGCCCGTCTGACACGCTCTCGCGTCGTCGGGCCGGTTCCTGGTGGTGTCGTCTCGATCGACCGATCGTACCAGACGACGACGCCGGTTGGATGGCCAGCATCGACGAGCGTCTCGAAAAGACGCGTTGTCGCCTCTGCCGAGCGCTCGACTGCGGGAAGCGACTCGAGGGTTGTCCCCCGGCGCTGGCTCAATCGTGCGTCGACGAGACAGATCACCTGTGTCGCGCGTTCGGCGCGGTACTCGACGGTGGCGAGTTCCCGGGAGTTGGCATACCGTCGCCAGTCGATCGAGCCGACCGAGTCACCGGGTGCGTACTCGCGAACCGAGTGGAACTCGACGCCGTTGCCTCCCTCGTCGGTCGGCACCTCGCCTGCGTACTCGTTGGTCGCCCCGCCAAGTGGCACCTGATCAACTGGCGGCGAACACCGCACCGTCCGGTCGCCGACTGACTCGGCCGTCCAGGTCTCGGTGACGGTGCCCGAAAGATCACGGGTTCGGACCGTCACGTCCTCGAAGGTGTACTCGCCACGACGGAGCGTAAGTTCGTACTCGAGGGTCGTACTCTCGAGGGGTTCGAGCGTTACACACGTCCGTGGAGTGCCGGAGACGACCGGCAGCTCCGCGGGAACGCCGTCGATCACTCGGAGATCGACGATCGTCTCCGGGCCGACGTTCTGTACCGTCGTCCGGACGAAGACCGACTCGCCGACCGTGCCGGAGACGGCTCCTGAACCGCTTACAGGCTCCTCTTTAGTCAGTGGCTTCTCGGGCACATCGCCGACGACCAAATCGCGTCGAACCCGAACCATCGCGGACCGACTCGAGCCAAAAACTGCCGCCCCGACGTACCAAAGCGGCAGCGTCGAGGCGGCGACGAGAAGTTGATTGCCGAGTGCAAGACCGATTCCTGCAAGCACCAACGCCCCGGCCAGCGCCCACTCGCCGCGGCCGACTCGCTCGAGCGTTCGGTCGCTCGTCCGTTCACTCTCGGATCGGTCGCTCATCCGCTCACCTCCGGTTCGATTTGTGTCCGCTTTTGGACCCCTGGGTGTCGAGTGCGGTCGTCCGATTCCGAGTTGACGCTGGATTGTGCGGTCCCGTCTGCCGACTCATCCGGGGTCGCCTCGAGCGTCTCGATGGCCTCGAGCGTTCGTCGGAGCCGTCGCTCGTAGGCTACGCCAGGATCGACGGCGGTTCGAAGCCGTTCTGAAAGCGAGAACGGACGTTCCTCGGAGAGAAACGCCGCAGCGATCGGATCGTCGGTCCAGGTTCCATCCTCGATGGCGTCTCGAGCCCCAGCCCGACTCAGACCGCGTTTCGAGCCGAGTCGACGGACCAAAGCCTCGGTGAGAAGCTCACAAACCTCCTCGTCGGCGAGTCCGCCAAAGCAGGTATAACGGTTTGCCGTCGCATCGGCGAGCAGTTGTGTCGTCTCGCGGGCGACCCGCTCGGTGGTGTCTGTATTACCGGATTCCGGCGGATCGCCGTCAACCAGCGACGAAAGGCCAGTGCGCTCGAGGCGGTAGACCCACCAGAGCGCACCGAGTGCGATGGCGACGCCGAGTGCAGGCAGGAAGGTGGCGAACAGATACAGGATGGTCACGAGCGCCGACGGTGTCGGAAGAAATCCGCCAAACAACACGGCAGCGACCGCAACCGCCGCGCCGATGAGTCCGATGGTAGCTGCCCGACGATCGGAGTTTCGTCCGGCGAGCCACCGGGCAAAAGGCAACCTGGGACTGCTCATGGCTCATCCTCCTCGGGGTCGTGCTCGAGTAAGTCCTTCGCCGTCTCCCTGGCTTCGGTCACTCGTTCGGGGGCCGGCTCGCGGCTTCCGTACTCGACAGCACGGAAAATCGAGACTAATCGTCCAACGGCATCCGCCGGATAGCCGTCGACGAGCGCGCGTCTGGCCGCCTGCCCCGGCGTAACCGTCTCGCGGTCGGCCATCCCGAGGCGATCGAGAAACGCATGCCAGGCTGCCCGGATCTCCGCCCGTGGCTTTCGGGGCGCAAGCGGCGTCGTCACAAGCGAGGGATCCTCGGCGGAGTCGGACTCAGTGTCGCGTTCATGGTCGGTTCCGACCCAGTCACCGACTGACGATACCGTTCCGTCGGTGTCCTTCTCGCGGGAGGCCGACCCAAACAGCGAGCCAAGCGCCGACAGCGAGCCCAACGCTGCCCCGAAGGTAGCAACTCCAGCCCCGATCGATGGGAGTCCACCGCCAAAACGTGGAAGCGAGAGGCCGAGTGTCGGCATCGAGCCACCTCGAGTGGAGCCGAATCGGAACGACGGCAGCCTGAATCTGGGCGACAGCGTGGCAAGTGTACGCATAACTCCGTCGACGAGTCCGTGTATCGAACGCGTAAGCGTTGCCAGAAACGTCGCAAGCGAGAGAAACGGCCTGGTGAATCCGCCCGAAGAACCGGCGGTCCCCTCATACCGAGCGATCAGCCTGAGGTAGGTCCAGACGGCACCGATGACGAAGCCGGGACCAACCACTGCAAGCGCACCCAGCCTGAAATAGAGGTTTTCTGCGGTCGTCGTCGTCCGTTCGTCGCCGATCGTCGCAGCGACCGTCGCCTCGTCGTCGATCGGCAACCAGACGATCGCGGTGCCGTCCTCGTCGGTCGTCCGTTCCTCGCCACCATCGACGCTGACGCTGGCGTTTGGAACGCCCGTTCCATCGGCCGATACCTCGATCGGTGCCGGCGATCCAGGGAACAAAAGCGGCGTTCTGTACCGAACATCTGGTTCGGCGATCTCGACTGTCTGTGTCGCCGAGATATCCTCACGTTCGACCTCGATCTCGGCCGGCTCGACGGCCTCCGGCAGCGACACCGTCGCGTCTCCATCCTCGTCGGTTTCGGTTTCCGCCTCACCGTCGACCGACACCGTCGCCGCCTCGAGCGGACTCGAGCCGGCCACAGCCGACAGCTCGAGGTCGGCCCCGGGAGCGGCCCCACCGTGGGTCTCGATCGTCGCGTTGGTATCGACATCGAACGTCCGCGAGGCGTCTTCGTCCGGAACGGAAACGGTCATCTCCTCGGTGTAGGGGACGGTCGCCTCGCCTCGACCGAACGTGTCGAGTTCACCTTCTGACTCGCCGTTTATCTCGAGCGTCTGATCGTCAAAGTGGCTGCCATACTCGGTCTCGATGTCGACCTCGTTGCCCGGCTCGAGACTCCCCTCGATCTCGATATCCGGCTCGCCGATGCCGTCGTACTCCTGGTCTTCTGGCGTCTGCTCGGTTTCTTCGTTCGACTCCATCGACGTGTCCGGAAGGCCATCGATCGTCTCCCACTCGCCCGCGCCAGGGTCGCCACCGGCCGGCGACTCGAGGCGGAGATCGGCCGCCGGGAGCGCACTCGCGACGACGAGCAAACAGAGCAGACAGGCCAGGACGAATGCGAGCTGTCGTGTCGCCGTCACGTTTGCCCCTCCAGATCGGCGGCGATGGTCTGTAACCGTCGTACCCGTTCGTCGACCGGCGGATGCGTCGCGGTCCCAACCGCAGTCGCCGGGGTCTGTCCCTCGAGCCACGCCGAGAGGTGCTCGCGTCGCGTTTCGTCGTCGATCGGCTCGTCGGCCGCCGGCACCGACGTTACTGCCGTCCCGCGTGTGGGTTCGGCGGGGACGACACAGAGTGCGCGCATCTTCGCCACCCGAAGATCACGTTCGGGAGCCGTCGTCGACTCGGCGAGCGAACAGAGGGCGGTTGCAAGCGCGAGTGGGTTGCCGGTGAGTTCACAGGCGGCGGCATCGGCGGCGAACTCCCGGGCGTATGAGAGTGTGCGGGTCGCCCAGTCAGCAACCGTCGGAAAGGCCCAGAGCAACGGCGCGACGAAGACGTACGTCAGCGCGACCAGCGGCAGAAACCAGACGAGCGCCAGCCGTCCTCTGTCGGTCAATTCGTCGGGATCGACCACCGCCCGACGGGCCAGCCGCGCCCCGTGATAGGCCCGATCTGCGATCTCGACGAACAGCGTCGTGATCGTCATCAGAGTCACGTCCCGGTTTGCGACATGGGCAACCTCGTGGGCGAGCACTGCCTCGAGTTCGTCGCGGTCGAGGCGTTCGATGAGGCCGGTCGAGACGACGATCGTGGCGTCGGTCAGTCGGCCAACGGTGTAACAACTCGGCTCGTCGTCCGCGACGACCCTGAGATCCGGTTCGGGGACGTCGGCCGTCATCGCCAGTCGGCGGACGATGTGGGTAACCTCGTGGTCGGTCTCACCACCGGCTGTCCCCGAGAGTACACGCCGATACCCGTAGTAGATCTGTGCGAGCAAAAACGCGACGATCAACACGGCGGCCACAGAGAGCGAGACTGGAAGCTGTAGGAACGGGAGGCTCACCGTCCCATGCTGGACGAAGACGATGGCGCTGGCGACGACTCCCGGGAGGAACACACCGTAGGCCCAGAGCAGTACGAGGACGAACAGGGCGTTCGCGACGAGGAACACCCCGAGGACGGCACTAATCCGTAATCGGAGGGTCATGGAGGGCGTTAGCTCGGATTGTGTCTGCAGGGACAAAAATTTTCCTCGAACGTTTCAGTCCGTATCGAGGTTCGATCTTAGCTTTCTGTCGCGTCGACAGCTTCCCAGAGCGGATAGAGGTCGTCAGAGACTGGGTGCTCGAGTCGTTTTCCCCCGAGGTCGACAACCGGGTCGCCGGCTTCGACGCTCCCGATGACTGCGCCGTCGATACCCGCAGCCGAGAGTGCCTCGAGTGTATCGTCCGTCCGCGCCGCTGGGACCGTCGCAAGCAACCCACCGGAGCCGAAAATGCACAATGGGTCGACGCCAGCGGCCTCACAGAGCGTTGCCGTCGCCGGTCGGATCGGCACGGCCTCACGGTCGATCTCGAGACGAACGTCAGACGCGCGAGCGAGTTCGACGAGTCCTGCGAGGACACCACCCTCCGTGGGGTCGTGCATCGCAGTCGCGTACTCCCGAACCGCACGGGCGTCCTCGAGAATGCTTATCTCCTCGAGGAAGTCCGTGGCACGGTCTATCGTCGCCTCGTCGACCTCAAGATCGTCACCGAAGTCAGCGGCGAGGATCGCAGTGCCCTCGATGCCGGCCGCGGTCGTCAGCAGAACGCGATCACCGGGTTCGGCTCCACCAGTCGGGACAAAGCGGTCGGTCATCCCCATCGCGGTTAGCGTCACCAGCGGTCGCTCTAGGGCGTCGACATACTCGGAGTGGCCGCCGACGATCGTTGCGCCAACCGCCCTTGCGGCCGCGTCGAGATCCGTCGAGATCGTCTCGAGGTCACTACCCTCGTCGGGGAGCATGACGACGGCCGTAAGCCACCGGGGCTCCCCGCCGGAGGCAGCAACGTCGTTACAGGCGATATGGACGCCGAGCGTGCCGACCGCAGAGGCCGCAAGCGAGATCGGATCCGTACTGACCACGAGCGTCCCGTCGGGCGGGTCGATCGCAGCCGCATCCTCCCCCTCCGCTGGCCCCTGGAGGACGGTTTCGTCGGCCGTTCCCGTCCGAGCGAAGACGGACTCGAGCAACGTTTCGGGCGGTACCTTCCCTGGCATACACGTATCTGGGCCGATTGGCCGTTTGTACCTGTCGGCAGCGAGACGCTCGAGGGACACACAGTGGCCAAACATCTACGAGCGCGTCGCTCGTATAGCATGGTATGCCAACAGTTCACGTTCGTGACCAGGCGATCGACTGCCCGGAGGGGGCCATCCTGCGAGATGTCCTCCTCGAGGCCGGCGAGAGTCCGCACAACGGGGGTGCCGCCATCGCAAACTGTCGCGGACTGGGAACCTGTGGGACCTGTGCCGTCGAAATCGAGGGGCCAGTAAGCCCGCCGACCGATCGAGAACGGTGGCGGCTCGGATTCCCACCCCACGACGCAGACAGCGGCCTTCGACTGGCGTGTCAGACCCGGGTCGAAGGCGACCTCGAGGTCAGGAAATACGGTGGCTTCTGGGGACAGCACACAGAGGACGGGTGATAGTATGACCCGGTGTATACTGCACAGGTCATCGACGGTCCGGAGCCAGCGCCCCCATCGTCTCTCGAATCTCGGCCTCGCTTGCGCCACGCGGGAAACTGACCACGATCGCATCCAACTCCTCGACGGACTCGAAGCGCTCGAGTCCGGCGCTGGCGTCCTCGTGGGTACCGACCGCACACAGCTCCTCGAGGAGATCATCGGAAACTAACTCGAGGGCGCGCTCGCGGTCGTCAGCCCGCCAGGCGTCGTGGATTTCCTCGGCCTCCGCATACCCCTGCCGGGAGAGGGCATCGCGGTAGAACGTCCCCATTCCGCCAACGTAGAAGGCGATGTGCTGGCGGACGAGGTCGCGAGCGCGGGACTCATCCTCGAGCCCACAGCAGACGACGCCGGTCCGGACCCGAACCTCGCCTGAGTCGCGCTCGCCGAGGGCAGCCCCGCGGTCGAGGTCCTCGAGACGCTCGCGGAGGCCATCGGGAGTGAGCATGATGCCGTGCCAGCCGTCGGCGAAGCGACCGGCGAGTTCGACGGCTTTCGGTCCCATCCCTGTCACCTCGATCGGCGGCGTCGGTTCGGGTGGCTCACACCGAAGCCGAAAGCCCGACAGCGAGAACTCACGGCCGTCGTACTCGACTGGCTCGCCCGACAGCACCTGTCGGAGGATCTCGATCGTCTCTCGAGTCCGGCGAAGCGGGTTGCCATACTCCTGGCCGTGCCAGTTTTCGACGACCATCGGCCCGCTCGGACCGATCCCGAGCCGGAATCGGCCATCCGCCACCTCCTGAAGCGTCGCGGCAGTTTGTCCGAGCAACGCAGGCGACCGCGAGTAGGTGTTGAGGATACTCGAGCCAACGGCAACCTGCTCAGTTTCACGCGCGATCAATGAGAGAATCGTCACGGCGTCCCGACCCCACGTTTCGGGAAGCCAGACACAGTCGTAGCCGTTGGCTTCGGCCGTTCGTGCATACGCCAGGAGCGTCTCGACTGTCGGCTGCGTTGCGACCGGAAGGTGGACCTCGATATCGGTCATGTCACCAGCCACAACGCGGTCCCTTGTGGTTGTATGGGAACGTAAACCACGCTGTCTCGAGTTTGTCCCGCGTTTTGAGACGGCTCGAAGTGCACTGGTTGCGTGCCGTGATCACTGTTACGTGTCGCCATTATCGACAATAACCGACGGAATTGCTACCTGCACTTACTAGTCCGTGTGACTCCTTATTTCGACCGTAAGCCTACAGCATCCACACGCCACATGAGCCCACAGCCACGCAAGAAATCACCGTTTGCCGACGATGTCGAGCCGAGCACACGAGTCATCGGCGCGGTTGCGGATGAACTCGGCGTCGACCCGCTCGAGTGTCCACCCCTCTATGAGCACGTCGATCCAACGGCGCTCAACCGGCTCTTTGACGGGCGACCAACGACCGATGGCCAGATCACCCTCGAGTACGCCGGCTACTCCGTCAT
>LKMM01000109.1 GCA_001563885.1 Natrialbaceae archaeon B1-Br10_E2g27 | reverse complement strand
CTCGAGTTCGTCGACGTCGATCGTGACGGTGTCGCCGTCCTCTAAGGCGGCGATGGGGCCGCCGACGTAGGCTTCGGGGGCGACGTGGCCAATCGAGAGGCCACGCGTCGCACCGGAGAAGCGACCGTCGGTAAAGAGGGCAACGTCGTCGGCATGACCCTGGCCGGCAACGGCGCTCGTCACGCCGAGCATCTCGCGCATGCCGGGGCCGCCACGGGGGCCCTCGTTGCGGATACAGAGGACGTCGCCGGTCTCGACGTGGCCCTCCTGGACGTACTTCATCGCCGGCTCTTCGGATTCGAAGACTCGAACCGGACCCTCGTGGTGGAGGTGGTCGTCGCCGGTGATCTTGATCACTGCGCCGTCAGGGGCCAGATTCCCCGTCAGGATGCGGATCGCACCGCGTTCGTGGATCGGATCGTCGACGGTATGCAGGAAGTCGACATCGAGATCGTCGATCCGTGGCGGGTCGACACGTTCGATGGCTTCGGCCATCGTCTCACCAGTGACGGTGAGCGCGTCGCCGTGAAGTACGTCGGCCTCGAGTAGTTCACGGAAAATAACGGGCAGGCCGCCGGCCTCGTGGATGTCGTTCATCACTTTCTCGCCACCGGGCTGGAGGTCGGCGATTTTGGGCGTGCGGGCGCTGATCTCGTTGAAGTCCTCGACGTCGAGGTCGACGCCGGCTTCGGCTGCCATCGCCAGCAGATGGAGGACGGCGTTGGTCGAGCCACCGATTGCGACCTGCACGGAGATGGCGTTCTCGAAGGATTTCCGTGAGAGGAAATCGGAGGGCCGGGTTCCCTTCTGGACGGCTTCGACGGCGAGTGCGCCGCTTTCGTTGGCAACCGCATAGCGTTCGTCGTCCTCGGCGGGCGGAGAGGCCGAACCGAGCGGTGCAAACCCGACGGCCTCAGACATCGAGGACATCGTGTTCGCAGTGAACATTCCGCCACAGGAACCCGCACCGGGACAGGCATGACGCTCTAGGTCGTCGAGTTCGTCGTCGCTCATTTCACCGTCGGAGACGGCCCCGACACCCTCGAAGACGTTCTGGATGGTGACTTCGCGGCCGTCGTGTTCACCGGGCATGATCGACCCACCGTAGAGGAACACGGATGGCAGATCGGTGCGGATGGCGGCCATCATCATCCCGGGCATGTTCTTATCACAGCCACCAATCGTGACCAGGCCGTCCATGCGCTCGCCGAAGGCAACGAGTTCGACACTGTCGGCGATCACTTCCCGGGAGATAAGCGAGGCTTTCATCCCCTCGGTACCCATCGAGATTGCATCCGAAATGGTGATCGTCCCGAACTCGATCGGCATTCCGCCGGCCTCCTCGACGCCTTTGATAGCTGAGTCGGCGACGTCGTTTAGGTGAACGTTACACGGGGTGATGTCGGCGGCAGGGTTTGCTACGCCGATCATCGGCGAGGAGAGATCCTCATCGTCAAAGCCCATCGCCCGAAACATCGCCCGGTGGGGTGCCTTTTCTGGACCCTGCGTCACCTCGTGACTCGGCAGGTCCTCGTCTTTCCCGTAATCGAACGGGTCGTCGCTGCTCATACTCGAGTCTTGCTGTCTAGGGTCATAAGTCACCCTTTCTCGCTCGATCGACAGCGCGTGTACGTGTCGATGGAGACGCGAACGCGTTCGGCGGTCGAATCATTGCGGACGTATTCGGCGATCGAATCACCGGGTTACTGTCTCGAAGGCCTGTTCATTCGCTCGAGACGATCATCGATATTTACACGCCTCAGGCGCTAATTCCGTCGATCCTACCGTTTCGCGAGAAAGAAAGCTTATAGCGTCAGATTCGACTCATCGAACTATGGCACACAACGGTCCGGTACGCAGCCAGCTAGCACAGTCCGACGACGATCCGCTACCGAATCTCGTGACAATCGTTGGTAGCGGCGTTCCTTCATCGTTCGAAATCAGCGTCGACGGCGACATAGAAATGATCGCCGACGACCCCGCCGCTGAGGCGACGGTCGTCTCTACGAAGGCAGCAGAGGGGACGATCGACGTCGGGGTCAAACGGTTCCGGTTTTCCGGCCAGATGGCAAACATCCAGACGGTCGACTGGAACGGCGTTCCCGCACCCGACTCACCGAGCACGCCGACTGTCCACGTCGAGTACGACGCCCCCCAGCGGTAAACTCACTCATTCGACGTTCTTCCGCCACAGTCAGGCGTTGCCACCGTCGAAACCCCCTTCTAAAACGCCCCCGTAGGGACGAAACGAATATGCCACGCGCGACCGTCAGCGCCGGCGGACGACTTCACGTCGGGTTTCAAAACCTCTCACTTGCTCACCGACGTCTCTATGGCGGCCTCGGCGTCGGCCTCGAGGAGCCACGGGTGACGGTCGTCGCCGATCCCGCAGCCGACATCTCCGTTGCCGGCTCCGCCGGGTCGCTGGTCCGTGAGTACGCGACTCGAGCCGTCGAGGTACTCGGCGTTCCCGGCGTCTCTATCCGAGTCGAAACCCGACTGCCCAGACACGTCGGCCTTGGCAGCGGCACGCAACTTGCTCTTTCGGTGCTCGCTGCGACGGCGCGTGCTCACGGGCGATCACCGAACGTTCGACTGCAAGCCCCGGCGATGGGACGGGGCGGGCGTAGCGGTGTCGGGGTTGCCACGTTCGAAGCCGGCGGTTTCGTCGTCGATGCTGGACATCCGACGAACCGGTTTACCACCGACCCACCGACAGAGGGCGAGTGGACGGTCCCGCCGGTCGTCGCCCGCCATCACCTTCCCGAAGAGTGGCGATTTCTCGTCGTCGTTCCAGCGGCCGAACCGGGTCGAAACGGCGAGGACGAAGATGCCAGTATGCGAACGGTCATCGAGCGAGCGAACCCGGCGGTCGCCGACGAAATCGCCTGTACCGTCACCCGAAAGCTTCTCCCCGCAGTTGCCGCCGGGCGACTCGAGCCCTTTGGCGAGGCGATTGCCGAAATCGGACGCAAAAACGGCATCTGGTACACCGACACCCAGGGTGGTGTCTATCGGCCACCAGCGGGCGTGCTCGTCGAGACACTCACCGAGTGTCCGGTACTCTCGGGCGTCGGCCAGTCATCGTGGGGGCCAGCAGTCTACGGCGTGACCGACCACGCCCACGCCGAGGAGACCCGTGAGGCCGCCGAGGAGGCGTTACTCGAACACGGCCTCGAGGGAGACGTCATCGTGACGAAGGCAGCGACCGACGGGGCGAAAATCAATGTGTAGCGATAGTTGCCGGCATGGGGTGAGCGTTTCGAACGGTCCATGCCACAACAGGTAAGCGCCTGCCCTCGAACGTGGGCGTATGGAGCGGATGCCACTTGGCGTCTCGCGACTCGATCGGATGATCGGCGGCGGTGCGCCGACCGGCAGCGTCGTCTTGCTCGCCGGCGAGTCGGGGGCCGGGGCCAGGGAGTTCGGCTATACGAGTACGGTCATAAACGGGTTAGCGACAGCCGACGAGAATCTGTTCGATCTCCACTACGGCGACATAGGTGAGAATGCGAGAGTTCCCGATGAGATCCATTACGTCTCCTTTACCGACGAACGCGAGGCCGTCACGAGCGAGATGTCGGTCGTTATCGACGAAGAGCTTGTGGATGGCGGGATGACGGATATCGAGTTTTACGAACTGGCTCGAGATTACTTTCAACTCACACCGGTTCCGCGGGAGTGGTACACTGGCGGACCGACAGACATCACCGAACTCGGCAGTCACGCCGGGCGCAGCGACGTGCTCGAGGCGCTTGCGTCGTATCTTTCCGAACACGCTGCATCTAACCTCGTCATCGTCGATTCGTTGACCGACCTCGTTGCCATCGCCGACGACCACCTCGAGTGGTCGGATCTGACGGTTCTGTTGAAAGGGCTCGCGCGGGCTTCCCACCGATGGGGTGGTGTGATCCTCCTGTTGGTCAACACTGACGTCCTCTCGGCGACCGAACTCGGTCGGTTAAAAGAGGCCACCGATGGAACGTTACGATTCGAGTGGGAGTCCGGTGGCTCCGAACGCGCTCGAACGCTCGTTGTCGAACAGTTTCGTGGAGTACTTTCTCGGTTAGAAGATGAAAATATTGTACGGTTCGAGACAGAAATCAACGATAGCGGCTTCGACATTAGCAACGTCAGAAAGATTCGGTAGCGGCCACCGGAATGGCAACAATCCTTATCAAACGGACCACCCAATCACAAGCAGATGGCCGGCGATGACCAGAATCGGAGCGCGATATCGTTTGCAGTTCCGCCCGATGTCGACGACTGGCTGGTCGAGATTGCCGACCAACACGACGAAACCCGTGAGGAAGCTTGCAAACGGTTGTTGACGGCCACCCACACTGTTGCGACCGGCGACACCGATACGGCGATCGATCCCGATACCATAGCCGACCTCGAGACACAACTCGCCGACACCCGCGAGGAGTTTCGCGAGTTACTCGAGGATGTCCGCTCGCGCGTGATACAGGTCAAACGCGAAACCGACGCCAAAGCCCCTGCCGACCACGGCCACGACGCGTACGCGACCGTCGATGATCTTGATTCGTCTATCGAGCCCGTCTCGACGGACCTCGAGGCAGTCACAAGCGATATCGACGAGGTCGAAGCTCGCCTCGAGGCAGGATTCGATGATTACGAGGAGATCCTCGAACACCTCATGGATCGAACCGATCGCATCGAGAAGCGGACAACGGCGGTTGCAAACGTGGTTGCCGATCTGCGAAAGCACCAGCAATCGATCGCCGAACACGAGCACAGACGGAAACTCACCGACCAGCTCAAACTCGCGGCGAATCGCCTCGGTGCCAGAAAAGCCTCCTGTGAGGCCTGTAAGACGAGCGTCGACATCGCGTTGTTGACCGAACCCGAGTGTCCGTCCTGTGGAAAGCCGGTTACCGACATCGAAAAGCGCTCGTCGATTTTCAGATCGCATACGCTCGTCGTCGACGACCCGCCGGCACTTGAGGAAGCAACTGACATCGACCAGTCGACAACCGAGTTCGATTGGATTGCATCCGACTCGTCGGTCGACTCGGAAACTGAGTCAACCGAATCCGCACCCATATCACCGAAGGATACCCAATGACCCCTCGAGATACCGACCGAGACGACGAGAAACCATCCGACGACTCGACGCGTGAGTCAGAACCGACGGTTTCGTTTTCCGAGTCTGACTCCGTGTCGTCAGCAACTCACGAATCCGAGATGGGTTCGACATCGTCGGCCGCCGACAGCCCACTTTCGGATCTCGCTGAACGCGTCGCAAGCTACGAATCGGACGCTGATCCGGAGCTTGATGATCTGTTCGATGATCAATCGGTCGATGACCTAGACAGCGAACACCTCTGGGACCGACTCGAGAACGAATCCTCGCCGGAGCAGCCGTTACTCGGTGACGAACGCGATGTTCGGGAAATAGATGCACACACGTACTGTCATCAGTGCGAACACTTTGCGGACCCACCGGAGATGGCGTGTACCCTCGAGGGGACGGAGATCCTCGAGATGCCGGTGATGGGGACGTTTCGAGTTGCCGATTGTCCGGTCGTCCTCGAGGACGAACAACTCAACAAACAGTACTGACCGACTCGAGAACTGATAATGATGGTTGTACCTGTTTACCGGTGATCGCCACACCGGGTAGGGCAATCACCGGTAAGAGACTACAACCATCGTTATGACAGGGGATTTTTTCCAGTACCGACCCCTACCGGTTGGTATGCAGTTTTGTGATGACTGCGGTTCGATGATGAAAGCCGACGGAGACCGGATGGTCTGTACGAACTGTGAGGCCGCCACTGACCGTGACCGCGATCGGGAAGCCGAGTTCATCACGACTGAGTCACAGATCGACGACGACGTGATCGAATCGAGTAAAGACGCCAACTTCGAGGGGAAACCGAAATCGACCGACGTTGTCTGTGATGAGTGTGGAACACAGGAGGCGTGGTATACGCTCAAACAGACTGCATCCGCCGACGAACCACCAACACGGTTTTTTAAATGCACCGAGTGTGGCCATCGCTGGCGTGAATACAACTAATCGTCTTCTTCTTTGGCTTCCTCGAGACGTTCGATGTATGGCTCGAGATCGGAATCGGCTAACGGAAACCGATCCATGACGCCATCGTCACCCGGAATCGTCCGGGGCTCTAAGAGGTCGTCGTCTGCCTCCTCGCCGCTCCACTCGCTGTAGTAGTTGCCCAGTTCGTATTCGCGGTGATAGAGCGTGATGTCGTCACTGGGAAACGACTGGAGGTCGCCGGTGTCGGTGGTGATACGGACGTCACCACCGAGGAAGGCGTTTAGATAGATTTCGAGTGCTGGTGCGCCATCGATGATATAGCGGGTGTCAGCAGGGACATCAAAGACGTTGCGTTCGATCCGCTCGACGTAGGATCCGTCTTCAGTCGAGCCTATTGCTCCGTTTATCGTCGAGTTCGAGATCGTCGCGTCGTACTCACTTTGGATCTGGATTGCGTTTCGGGAATCTGGGAGTCGCTCGACCGTCGAATACTCGATCCGACCATCACCGGTGACGTAGATCCCACTGTTCGCTCGACACGAGTTGACAGTCATTGCTCCCATTCTGAGTGTCCCTTCGATTGTACTGTACTGGACGAACCCAGCATCACCGTTGAGCGATTTCTCGAACTGACACCGGCTTGCGATCAAGAGCCCACTGCGAACGTCTTCGTAGAACCGACATTCGGTGGGCCACAGCTCGTGTGACACTGGATCGTTGAAGTCAGTATCGGTCGCAACGACCGGCCCACCGACGGTCCCGTTGAGCGTACAGTGGTTGAGTTCAACCCCAGCATTTGGATAGGTGTCCGTTAGCTCGTCGTCGTAGTCGTCGACTTCGTCATCGAGGTAGTCGTCGAGTTCGCTTTCGTCTTCGTATGGCTGAATCCGGTCGAACGAGACCTCCTCAGGAATGTTGAGTGTCAGGTTCCAGAAACTCGGTGGCCCATCCTCCGGACGAAACCGAAGTGGGCCACGAACGGTGAACTGTTCGGCCTCCGGAAGGACGAACTCGATGCTGGTGTCCTCTGGCGATTCTGCGACGTAGGTATACGTTTTTAGGAGATCTTCTCCCTCACCGACATCGGAGCTATCGACCGTCGGCTGAAGCGTATACTCGCCAGGCTCGAGACCGAGGACATCACCCGAATCGAGCGCATCGTATGCCAGTTGTAGTGTCTGATAGTCTGCGTCATCGCTCTCGCCGACGATGAAATCCGGTTCGGGTTCGTCCCGTGAACCGAACTCTTCGGCGTCGTCGGGGTCGCTATCTGACCCTTCGTCCCCGTCATCGTCGCTATCGTCGGTTGAAGTTGCACTGTCCGGTTCATCGTCCCCACCGATCTGGACGCCATCGACACACCCGGCCAAGGCGGCGACGGCGACACTCGAGCCGACCAGCACCGACCGACGTCGGAGCTCATCCCCCTTCGGTAACTGACCCATACATTCTCCATGAAGCGAACGTGTAATAAGCGTTGTTCGTCAGCTACCAACGGCTGAAGCCGATGGCTTGCGCGCTGTCACCGCGGTGACGAACCCTATTGTCTGCTTCCATCGTACAACCAAATCGGGTCGTGCCATCCACCCCGGAACGTTCACAATGATTCGGACGAACGGCCCACTAACGCGATGGTCGGAAAAGCACAGTTACCGGGTGTCGAGCGTGACCGGACGGATCGGATCGTCTTCCACGTCGACGCCGACTGCTTTTATGCCGCCTGCGAACGGCTCCGCGAACCCGCACTCTCCGGTGAACCCGTAGTCGTCGGGATGGGGTATGAACCCGACGACACCATCGGCGCGGTCGCAACTGCAAGCTACGAGGCGCGTGCGTTCGGTGTCGAAAGTGCACAGGCTATCG
>LKMM01000108.1 GCA_001563885.1 Natrialbaceae archaeon B1-Br10_E2g27 | reverse complement strand
TGTCCTGTCGCTCGTACTGATGGCAGGCTTTTTCGGAGCCACGAAGCTGATTCCGATGGCGCTCAACGCTGTCGTTTTGTGGGCCGCCGGAACCGATTGGCTCCGGTCTCCCGGATGATGTAGTGCCACTGGACACCCCCGTATAGTAGCCACTGATCGGCAGTGTCCGCCTGCTCGCGGTACTACTGCTCGAAGACGAACGTCCCAATCCGACCCTTTTCCGCGTCGGGTTCACTCCGTTCACCCTCGCACAAAACCGTCGATGGAAAAGGCCGCGACTCGCAGCGCTCGTCGCGGGACTACTGCTCGAAGACGAACGTCCCAATCCGACCCTTTTCCGCGTCGGGCTCACTCCGTTCACCCTCGCGCAAAACCGTCGATGGAAAAGGCCGCGACTCGCAGCGCTCGTCGCGGGACTACTGCTCGAAGACGAACGTCCCATCCTGCTGGACGACCTCGCCGTCGACTTCGATCCTCGAGTTCTCGCTCATGTCGACGATCATGTCGACGTGGACAGCAGATTGGTTCTGTTCGTTGCCCTCACCGACGGTGTCGTCGTAGGCTCGGCCGACTGCCATGTGGACCGTATCGCCCATCTTTTCGTCGAAGAGCATGTTGTAGGTAAAGTGGTCGATGTCGCGGTTCATCCCGATGCCGAGTTCGCCGAGTCGACGCGCGCCGTCGTCGGTGTTCAGGACCTCCGTCAGCAAGTCCTCGTTTTTGCCCGCCGAGTGGGTGAGGACCTCGCCGTCCTCGAACTCGAGATACACGTCCGTTATTTCACGACCCTGATGATACAGCGGCATGTCGAACAGTACCTCGCCTTCGACGCTGTCGGGCTGGGGAGCGGTGAAGACCTCGCCGCCGGGTAGATTGTGCTCGCCGTGGTCGTTGATCGTCGGATTACCCGAGATGGACATCCGCACGTCGGTCGTCTCGCCGCTCGTGATCCGGATCTCGTCGGCCCCGTCCATGATCTCGACCATGTGTTGTTGGTGGGCCCGTTGGGCCTCCCAGTCTTTGTTGACGGCATCCCAGACGAAGTTCTCGTAGCCTTCGGTGCTCATCTCGGCGAGTTGAGCGTTTGCCGGTGCCGGAAACTGCGTGAGACACCATCGCGTCGAGAGTCGTTCCTCCAAGATGGGCTGGTGGGCCTGTGAGTAGGCCGCGGTGGTCTCGGGGTCGACATCGCTCGTCTGGGTGACGTTATCGCTTCCCCGGATCGCGATGTAGACGTCGGTCTCCTCGATCAACGCGAGTTCGTGGCTTGGGGTGTCGAACTCCGGTTCGGCTGCCCGGAGGTACGCCCGCTGGGCGCGTTTGCCCGTCCGCTGGCTAACGGTGATCGGGTTCGCCCCAATATCGCCGATTACCTCGTGGAGGGCAACCACGAGATCCTCGGCGACGGGGTGGGCGTCGACGACGACGTTGTCTCCCGGCTGTAGGTCGACCGAGTGAGTGGCGATGACCTCGGCGTGTTCGCGAATGCGTGGGTCCATGTCACAGACTCCTCGAGCGGCCCCATACCGTTTTCGAAACCCTACTCTCGGTTTGTAAGGAAAATCCCCAGATAGATTGACACAATCGCACAGCCGATCCCCAACCCAAACGCGAGCGTATACGGTGACTCTATGACGACTTCGCCGTCGTACTCGAACAGCCAGCCCGAAAAGCCGACCACGACGAGTGCAATAGCAAGCAGCCGGAACGTAGTGAGCAGCCGACGCATCGGGAAGTGGCTACCGGTTCCCGCCCATCCCATCGCGGAACTCGAGGACGGTTCGCCGTAAGAGCAGATACAGGAAGAAAATAAGCGAAAGCAAAATCAGTACGATGGCGATGATGACCGGGTCATCGGGGAGGAACTCGAGCATAGGCGGTCGATACCGTGTCAGCGTCTAAAATCGTTTCGACGTCGGGCAGTTCGGCGCGCACCCCTGAATCCAGGCCTCGAGGGCCTCTAGTGCTTTGGCAAGCCTGAACTGATGGGTCAAACCAGTTGGCGGGTGTCGGTTCGACCCATCAGTCGACGCTTGGCGGAGTACTAGTGCTTTGGCAAGCCTGAACTGATGGGTCGAACCAGTCGGCGGGTATCGGTTCGACGCATCAGTCGACGCTTGGCGGAGTACTAGCATCTGGCTAAAATCCGCATTTCACCTTACGCTGTGTATATGGCGCTCGGGGGCCTCTCTATGGATGCGGACCTCCCGCTGACGCCTTCACCCTCCATCCTATAGGCCAGCTGAGAAATCGTTACACAGTTCCGATCAATCACCACGTACGACAAACGACTCGAGGACCGCTCCGTCTGGGTCACGAATCTCGCCTTCGACACCCGCCTCGCCCGCCTCGAGGACGGCAAACCCGGGTCGGTTGCCTCGTGGCTGGGCGTAGCTCCCCGGATTGAGCAACAGACAGTCTGTGCCGTCGACGACCGTCGGTCGGTGGCTGTGGCCGAAGACGACGACGTCTGCGTTTTGCTCGCGGCCAAACATTGTGAGCCCTGTCTGGCCGCTGTGGCTTCGGTGTGTCACGGCAAAGCGAACCCCCTCTGTCTCGACGATCCGACTCGTCGGCAACCGGTCGCGGACGCCGGCGGCGTCGGCGTTGCCATGGACCGCGAAAAACCGGTCGCACTCGGCTTGAAACGCCTCGAGTGCCCCCATACTCGTAAAATCGCCCGCGTGGATCACGACATCCGCCTCGCGGGCGGCCGCCAGTGTCTCTCCCTCGAGTTCGTGACCCTCGTGGCTGTGTGTATCCGAAAAGATCGCGATCATACTGGCTAATCTATCGCGAACGGTGACGTGTGTTTCGACCGCGATCGGTCGAGAGTTATATTTCCGTCGTGATCGCCGACCCGGTAGATGGGATCGTCACACCGTTGTAAGTAGTATACTATCCAAGGGCCAAACCCCCGCTAACGTCGCTGTCGTCATAGCCTGCGACGAACGTCGATCCCGGCGGGGTTTCGTTCAACACGGCTTCGACCGTCGTCGCCGCGAGATCAACCGTCGACTCGAGTGCGTCCCAGCCTCCGTCAGTCTCGACGGCGACTGCGACGTCGGTTGGACTCGCACCTGGAGGCAGTTTCGACGGATCGTAGGCGAGTGAGATCCGCACCGCCTCGAGCGCTTTCACCCCCTCGAGACCGGGGCAGTCGACCGGTTTCGAGAGCGCGTCGATCGGTGGCTCACGCGAACTGCGCTCGAGGGCGAACTCGTCGGGGACAACCGCCGCAACGACCGCGATTCGGGCTCCGACCGAATCGAGCTGTGTGTCAGTGACGGTTCCGGGATCGTATCCAGGGATAGCCATACTCGAACGGTTGGACTCGACAGCTAAGACCGTCTACCGCGCAATAGCCGGCCTGTTTATGTGTTCACGTATATCATGGTCGGCCGAAGGCTGGATAACTCGACCTGCTCAAGGGACTCGAGCCCAGTAATCTATCACGTTCTCTTCGGAGACGATCGAACAGGACGAACGTTTTTACTACCGTACGAACCTATCACTGACCGTGTCCGAGACTGGCGGCTACGAGCGCTTTTTTCCCTACGACCAGCCCTACGAGAATCAGGGCGAGGCGATGGACCGCATCTACAACTCGCTTACCCGTGGTCAGGACGTCCTCTTCGAGGGAGCCTGTGGCACCGGCAAGACGCTCTCGTCGCTCGTCCCCGCTTTAGAGGTCGCCCGCGAGCAGGGAAAAACCGTGGTCATCACGACGAACGTCCACCAGCAGATGCGCCAGTTCGTCGCCGAAGCGCGCGCAATCACCCGCGAAGAGCCAATTCGGGCGGTCGTGTTCAAAGGCAAAGGCTCGATGTGTCACATCGACGTCGGCTACGAGGAGTGCCAGACGCTGCGGGATAACACCCGCGCGCTCGTCGATGCCGAACGGGACAAGCGCCAACTCGAGGTCCGCCAACGGGAACTCTTAGCCGAAAGCCAGGAGGGCGACGGCGGTGCCACAGACGCCCGCTCGGCCGTCATGGACGAACTCGAGTCGATCGACGAGCAACTCACAGATCTCGAGGAGACGAACACCTGTGAGTATTATTACAACAACCTGCTCGAGGAGACCGACGACTTTTTTGCCTGGCTCTTTGAGGACGTTCGGACTCCCGACGAGATCTATGCGTATGCCGAACGAGAGGGATTCTGTGGCTACGAACTGTTAAAAGAGGGGATCGAGGGCGTCGATCTGGTCGTCTGTAACTACCACCACCTGCTCGATTCGGGGATTCGCGAGCAGTTTTTCCGGTGGCTCGGTCGCGATCCCGAGGACGTCATCGCAGTCTTCGATGAGGCTCACAACGTCGAGGACGCGGCTCGTGAACACGCAACCCGGACCTGTTCGGAACGTACCTTCGAGTCAGCGCTCGACGAACTCGCCGAGACCGACGATCCACGCAGCGAAGATGGGGCAAACGTCCTCTCAGCATTTCACCGCGCGCTCGTCGACACCTACGAGGAGTCGTTTGGCTTTGGCGAGCGAAATCAACTGGGCGATCAGTGGGAAGACGTTCCGATCGCCAACGAAAACCGCCGAGACGATCTCACGCTTGCGTTCCTGAAACAGTACTCGGGACAGGGAATCGACGCCGACCTCGAGGCCGCGATGGCTCTCGGTCAGAAACTCGACGAACAGTACGAAGAGGCCTACCGCGAGGGCGAGAGTGCGACACGAACGGAGTGTCAGACCCTCCAGGCGGCGGCGTTCGTCAGCGCGTGGATGGCAGAAGGTGGGAACGAAGGACTGTATCCCGTCGTCTCGGTTACGCGTGACGCCGGAACCGACGAGGTCTACGGGCGTGCAGAACTCTACACCTGCCTCCCTCGGCAGGTGACTGGCCAACTGTTCGAAGAGGTGTCAGCGACCGTCCTGATGAGTGCAACCCTACAACCGTTCGACGTCACCGAGAACGTCCTCGGCCTCGAGAATCCGGTGACGATGGCCTACGGGCTGCAGTTCCCGGAGCAAAACCGCCGGACGTTCGCCGTCGAAACGCCACCGTTGTTTGCCTCCGATCGGGACGACCCCCAGCTCCAGGAGACGGTGACCGAAACTATCTACGACGCAGTCCGGATGACGCCCGGAAACACCCTCGTGTTTTTCCCCAACTACGGCGAGGCGAGTCGGTATGCCGACCGACTCGAGCGTCGATACGACGGGACGGTCTACCTCGACGAACCCGGAACATCAGTCGAGGACCTGCGCCGTCGGTTTACCGCCGACGACGACGCCGTGCTCTGTACGTCGCTGTGGGGGACGCTCGCGGAAGGCGTCAGCTTCGATGGCGACGACGCTCGCTCGGTGCTCGTCGTCGGCGTTCCGTACCCGCACTTAGACGACCGGGCGGAGGCAGTTCAAGAAGCCTACGATGCCGCCTTCGAGGGAACCAACACCGGCTGGCGGTACGCCGTCGAAATCCCGACCATCCGAAAGACGAGACAGGCCCTCGGACGCGTACTTCGCTCGCCCGAAGATATCGGCGTCCGTGCGTTACTCGATCGTCGCTACGCTCGTGAGGCGAAAGCTGACCTCGGCAAATATAGCGTCAACGGATCGTTCCCACACGAAGAACGCGAGGAACTCATCGATATCGAGCCCTCGAAACTCAAGTTCGCGATGTTGAACTTCTACGCTGGTCACGACCGGTACGATGGCGATCCACCGGCACCCTAACTCGGCGTCAGCACGGGTGTTACTCGATCGTGACGTGAGCCGAACCGCCGATGATCATCGCGTTGTGCGGTCCACCCTCGTCGATTGTGACCTCGAACGTATCCGAATCTTCGATCGTCCAGGCATCGACGACGCCGTTGTCGACGTGATTGAGCTGGAACGTTAGTTCGTTCCGTTCGACGTCGATATCCTCGCCGTCTTCGCCTTCGGGCTCGGCGAGTTCTTCGACTTCGACGGTTATCGTGAGTTCGGCTCCGTCGTCAACCTGGAATTCGACGAGTTCGTCGTCTGCGATCGTCGTATCTACACCGTCGTCACCCAACAGACTCGTACAGCCAGCCAGGAGCGTCACAACCGCAAGCGAAATGAAAGCACGTCGGCGCATGCCCTCGAGTAGCCAGACGAGAGGGTAATACTTTCTGGCCAATACTGGCGATCAAGCAGGCAATGACACACGGCTTACGGGGAGTCGGTAGGTACCATCCCAGAACTCGAGTTCGCTGACGGTCCACGTGATCGGCTCGATATCGCGCTCTGTCAGCCGTTTTGCCGCGGCCATGTCACCACCTCGGGCGAGCGTGACGTGTGGAACGTACGCATCGCCCTCGAGCCCGGAGACGGCCTCAAAGGTCTCCGTAAGATCGCGGTGGATCGCCTCGAGTCCAGGGCTCTCGACGGCGAGATACACCACCGGTGCCGAACCAAGCGGTGGCTCGGCGAAATAGTCGATCCCCGTAATCTGAGCTTCGACCGCCGGAGCCCCCTCGAGTGCGCGGTGGGTGCGGTGTTGTAACTGTGCGACGTGGTCGGCCTCGCCGAGGCGTTTGAGCAGACAGGAGTGCTCTTCGCGAACGGTCTCGAAACCGACCAACTCGGGGTAGAGTTCGTTCGCGAGTGTGCGAACCCGACCAGGAACTGGAACGTTGACGCTGTACACAGTAGACTCCGATTGCCTGCTGTAGGTCCGACCGTCGTATCACTGTGGCGATTCTCGAGTGGATCCACCACACACTGCGTTCGGAGACGATCGCTCACACACTGTGTTCGGAGACGGTCGCGGTATCTGCTCTGTGTGCCTCCGTCACAACACTCGAGTGAGTTACTTGCCTGTCCACTACCCGGGAGAGCTATTTGGCCATACACCGCCCGAGCCACCGCCTGCCCGTCCGAAGATCGGCCGACACCTCATACTATCGGACGGAACTGTGTGAAGATTCTCGCCACCCCGGGGCGGCGAGAATCTTTCATGACTTACGTCCGGCAGTATCAGTCCCGAACACACAACGGGTCCGACCGAACTCACAGGGGTTTCCCATCCCGACCTCGACGACTGGCGAGCCACCCTCGAGAACTGCCGTACTCGCCGTCGGCAACTGGCCGAACGCGTGTGGCTCGTCCGTCTCGGGCTCGGGATGGCGACAGATAGACGCATCGCCCAGCCCGTTTGTGTGATCCGCTGCGATGGTCCAGAGCCGATCGCGGTCGATTCGCTCCGTGGCTGTGAGCAACTCGAGTGCCCGATCACGGCGCTGGGTCGAACTCTCCGTTTCGGAGCTGGCGTTCCGGCGAGACATCCTCGCGTTCGCACTCGATATAGGTGTTCGCCGCGACCAGCCCCTGATCGTTGACACCTTTGTACATCGAGATCGTCCCGCAGGTGTCGACCGTCAAAATCCCATAATAGTCGTCGATCGCCCACTCGACGGCCTCGCGTTCGGTCTCCGCCCGACGACGTGCCTGTTCGGCGAACGTCTCGACGCCAGCAATTGCCTCGAGGCGATTGTATCGTCGCCCTGCACACCCACCGACGACTCGACGGTAGGCTCTTCGAACAGCCAAAGCGCCGGAGACAGCACTCACACACAGTGAATAGGAAACCGCTGCGTTGGCCCCACCGACCGACCGTCGCAGCCGTTCTCGAGGCGTGTCCTGTGGCCGCGGGCGCGCCGATGACCATCCCCAAACCGAGTGCCCAACGTTGGAAATCACCGAATCGACACGCTTGCCACCCACTGTCCCCCCCAGGAGCAGGTGGCCGTCGTCAATCCGCAGTTCCCGACTCGCCCGCACCATACTGTCTCGAGAGAATCTACATAGATATTATGGCCAGTTAGCTCTCGAGGGAAAATTACGTCGTCGACCGCCGCTCGAGTAGGCACCGACTCACCTCGAGTCGGGTCGAAACAGTGTGCTCGAGGAATTCGAAACAGAGCGCTCGAGTTGTCCCCAAAAC
>LKMM01000107.1 GCA_001563885.1 Natrialbaceae archaeon B1-Br10_E2g27 | reverse complement strand
TGTGGATCCGCCCCCGGAGATACTGGCCGACCGTGTCGTCGACGGCCGTGATCGACCACCGCGTCGGGACGAGTCGGCGTTGGCGGGCTTCTCCGAGCGCGCCAGCCGAGAGAATCGAGTTGATCTCGTAGACGTCGAATCCCCGCCGATAGAGGTAGGTAATCGCCCCCTGGGCCTGCCAGTCGTCGTCCTCGAGCGTTTTTTTGACTGGCTTTGGGACGTAGGGATTTTCGCGTAACTCGGCGTTGCTGGCGGTTGCACGCGGCCCCCGCGGCGTCGCGACATCTGTCCCCGTCTCGAGACCAAGGTCGGGTTTTCCATCGAGGCCGATCTCGAGGGCAACGGGACGGCCAGCGATCGCAACCTCACGCTGGACGCCGAGAAAGCCATCCCAGGCGTCGTGTACCAACGGCGTGAGTTGGCTCGCAATCGCAGGTGAGTCGACGTTTGCGGGTTTGCTCGAGTTCAACAGCCCCGTCCGACGACCCAGTACGTCCTCGATTCCATACCCCTGGTTGTACCACGAGCCATCGGTGACGTACTCCGCTGCGGCCGCTTCGTCGCCGACCGGTGAAAGTACGCCGACAGGAATATCGGGATAGTTCGATCGCCCGACGAAAATCGACGGTGACGTCGAGCCGACGAGCGTCTCGCCGCTGAGCGCCTGCTCGAAATTGCGTTCGAAACGCTCTATGTGATCGGTAATCGCGTAGGATTTCTCCTTTGCAAGACGGCGTCGCTCGGCTTCCTCGTCGGGCTCGAGTTCCTCGATGTAGTCGCCGAGGCGCATTCGTCGATTGTTGGGCTCGACTGAATTTGAATGTTCATACTGTAGACCGCCGTTTTTCATACTACAGACCGCAGTGGACGAACCTCGTTTCCCGGGCTGAGGAACACAGAAGGTTTGGCTGTCCAGACCAGTGACACAGGATTTTGCCATCAAACGTCAGTGACACAGGGTTTCGCCGTCGAACGTCAGTGACACAGAAAGCCAACATACGGACCTGTGAGACCGTCACACGACGACACGACAAAAAGTATGAAGGGTGATGTTCGCTTTCACGAACCATCGGGCGATTGGGGAGGGCTGTACGGTCGACAGACGTGTCAGAGGCACGGCCCACAGACGGTCGGGCACAGACACCGGCTGTGGCCGCATTCGGACGAACGAGCGTCGTCGTAATAGATCACCCCGTGTATTTTCTCCCCCAGAAAATGGTGGTCGCTTCCCATGTGGCTGTACTGTCACGATCACCACTATCCTCGGATTTGCACGGACAGCCATGATCGCCACTTTCGTCTCTCCTCACCACTCTCGTATCCGGCTAGATTCGTACGGGTGCCGTCGCGGGCCGAATTTCGGCCGTTCCCGGGCGTATCAAAACCCATTTTACCGGCCACGTCGCAGATTGGATATGTTACTCACCGTCTCCGGCCCGCCGGGCAGCGGGAAGAGCACGACCGCGGCGTTGCTCGCAGACGCGTTCGATCTCGAGCACATAAGCGGCGGTGACATCTTCAGGGAGGTCGCCGACGAACGCGGCTACACCCCCCTCGAGTTCAACAAACTCGCCGAGGAAAACGACGAGATCGACCACGATCTCGACCGGCGGCTTCGTGAGATCGCCCTCGAGGAAGACGACCTCGTCTTAGAGTCCCGGCTTGCAGGCTGGCTTGCGGGCGCGGAAGCCGACTTTCGGTTCTGGCTCGACGCACCGGTTGGTGTTCGCGGCGGCCGAATCGCCGACCGCGAAGACAAAGACCCAAAACGGGCGACCGAAGAGACCCAGGCCAGAGAGGCGAGTGAAGCCCTGCGGTATGAAGAATACTACGGAATCGATATCCGGGATCTGACCATCTACGATCTCTCGGTCAATACGGCCCGCTGGGAACCCGACGCCGTCCTCGATATGCTCGTGACGGCTGTCAACGAGTACAACGGCAGCGGTGACGAAGGAAAAGCAACCGTCGACATCGAGTACGAGTTCTAATGGCACTCCGTGGCCCACCCGAGGATCGCACACCCGCCGAGTTGCTCACCTTCGGTGTTCTCAACCTCGATAAACCACCCGGTCCCTCCTCCCATCAAGTAAGCGGCTGGCTCCGCGACGCCGTCGTCGACGCCCTCGAGAGTCAAGCCGAGCCACAAATCGACCAGGCCGCCCACGCAGGCACACTCGATCCAAAGGTCACCGGTTGCCTGCCGGTCATGCTCGGCGATGCCACCCGCCTCGCTCCAGTCTTTCTCGAGGGACAAAAAGAGTACGTCGCCGTCCTCGAGTGTCACGGCCGTGTCCCCGCCGACGCCGAGTCGGTCATCGAAGCGTTCACCGGACCGATCTACCAGAAACCACCACGTAAAAGCGCCGTCTCCCGCCGACTTCGGGTGCGTGAAATCTACGACCTCGAAATTCTCGAGCGGACGAACCGAAAACTCCTGCTTCGAATCCGCTGTGAGAGTGGCACGTACGTCCGCAAACTCTGTCACGACCTCGGGCTAGCACTCGGCACCGGTGGCCACATGGGCCATCTTCGCCGAACCGAAACCGCGCCGTTCGACGACACAGACCTCTACAGTGCGTATGAGTTTATAGACGCGCTGGCTTACTGGGCCGAATCCGACGACCCAGAATGGCTGTACGAAATCGTCGACCCAGCCGAACGAATTCTCGAGGGAATTCCTGCGGTCGTAATTGCAGACTCCGCTGCCCGCGAAGTTGCACATGGCGCGCCAGTCTACGCACCCGGTGTCCTCGAAGCCGACGACGGCATCGGGATGGGCACGCTCGTCGCCTGTTATACGCCGAACGGAGCCGCCGTCTGTCTCGGTCGCGTCGTCGGTGATCTCACTACCACCGAAGGAACCGTTATCGACCTAGAACGCGTGCTCGTCTGACCGACTGCCTCGATTCCATCCCGAATCGCTGCGGACACCAGCATACTTTGTACCCGCCGGTGTGGTATCTGCCATGTCACCACCCAACGAGCCACGAGCGAACGCTCGCAGATCGGCGGCCACCCGTCTCGAGTCACTCGCGTTTGAGCGGAGCACCCGATCACGATGAACTGGGGGCACCTACCGTATACGTGGGTTGGCGACTGGAGCCGTCGGCGGGCCTCACTCTCGCCGGACAGAACTGCAATATGCGATCGATCCGAGGGCCAAACGTACACCTACGCAGACGTGGACGCGCGAGCAACCAAAACTGCACGGCTGCTCGAGGCCGTCGGCGTCGACACCGACGACCGCGTAGCGGTGCTCTCGAGAAATCGGATCGAGCTGTTCGACCTCTTTTTTGCGACGGCAAAACGCGGCTCGATCCTCGCACCGCTTTCGCCCCGCCTCACACCACCGGAGGTGAGTCAGTTACTCGAGTTGGTCGACCCGCGGCTTCTCGTCGTCGAATCACCTACCGTCGACCTGGCCGAACGTGCAATCACAACCGCCGATGTCGACCCGAAACTACTCGAAGTGGGCTCTGACCAGCGAACGAGTACTTACGAGCGCGTTTCGGAAGCGATTCCCGACGAGTGCTCGCCAGTTGAATCGGTCGAACGATCGCTCGGAGACCCCCACTTGCTGTTGCATACCGGTGGCTCGACGGGCGTTCCCAAAGAGACAGTGCTCACTCACGGTTCGATTTACTGGAACGCATTCAACACGATCACAGCATGGGGGCTGCGCCCGGATGACATCACCCCATTGGTGTTTCCACTGTTTCACACCGGCGGCTGGAACGTCCTCACGCTGGCGATAATCTCGCTTGGTGGGACCCTCTGTCTCGAGCGTGAAGTCGATCCAGGGCGCATCCTCGAGACCATAGAGGAGGAGGGGGCAACCGTGCTGGTCGCGGTCCCGACAGTGTTGGGCCAGTTGGCAAGACACGACCGCTGGGAGGAAACCGATCTCTCGACGCTTCGGTTCGTCAAAAGCGGCGGCGGACCCTGCCGAGAGACAATCATCGACGCTTGGCGCGAGCGCAACGTCGAGTTCTCACAGGGATATGGCCTCACCGAGTGCGGGCCGAACAACTTCGCGATGCCCGATGTCTTTCCCGACGAGGCAACCGCAAGCGTCGGCAAACCAGTATTACACACAGACGTCCGAATCGTCGATGAAGACGGTACCACGCTCGAAACCGACGAAATCGGTGAGCTCGAACTCGCCGGCCCCCACGCCGCAGCGGGCTACTGGGGCGACACTGCAGACGACACCTTCGACGGCAAATGGGTATCGACTGGTGATCTGGCCCGCCGGGACACAGCGGGCTACTATCACATCGAAGGGCGCAAAACCAACATGTTCACCAGCGGCGGCGAGAACGTCTACCCGCCCGAAATCGAAAACGCAATTGCCGACCACCCAGCCGTCGAGGACGTGATCGTGATCGGCGTTCCCGACGACCAGTGGGGAACGGTAGGCAAAGCGGTCATCGAACCCACCTCGAGTGCGGACACAGCGGACCCACTGACCATAGACGACCTCGAAGCCCACCTTCGTGGCCGACTCGCCCGGTTTAAAATCCCGCGTTCGCTCGAGTTCGTCGACGCCCTCCCGACCAGTGGGCCATCGAAACTCGACCGCGAGGCCGTCGAACGACAGTACGGGGAGTGACCGCTCGAGGCTGAAACGACACGCTTAAACAGCAGACGGCCGTCAATCTGGATGCGGGACCGTGGGGTAGTGGTATCCTCTGCGGATGGGGTCCGTAGGACTCGAGTTCGACTCTCGGCGGTCCCATATTCTGGCGCGACCAAACTCGTGAGCGGCAGTGCTATCGAAAAGCCGAGAATTGAGCACGCAAGTCACAGCCGACGAGCGACCGTGGAGCGAGTCGGACCGTCTTGCACATCTTCGACTCTTGGCGGTCTCACGTTTCACTACGTCTGTTCACTCGTGTGAGCGCCGTACATCGCAAACCCTTCGGGTTTGCTCAATCTCGACGATGCCATGTTTTAGCGGTCAGTAACCAGTAGAACCAGCGAGCGGTGTTGCTGTGATCGTAGTTTCACTCTGGAAGGGGTGACTCAGATAACGAGTGTCAGCTGAGGAGTTTCAGCCACCCTGACATAAATAACCCTGACCAGTCAGCCCGCCCTCTTATCATGACAGGTGGTCAATAGCAATGTACCGAGTCGACCACCGTCTTGTCAGAGGCACGCCTCGACTCGGCTTGTCGCCCCGGTCTCCGAAACCTCCCACTCGAGATTACGACCCGCTCTCGAGGAGGATCGAGTTGGTTGGTTCGTGGATGACCGTCAGGTTGTACTCGGGATCGTTACCAACAGTGGAATCATCTATAGTGATTCTATCGCCCTGAGTAAGGCCGCTATTGGGCTCGGGGTCGAGCGTTGTGTCACCGTCTTCGTAGTCACTGGGTGTGAGTTCGGCATCGACATCGCCCTCGATCAGGACGACGAGCGTATCTCCAGATATCGTATCGCCTCTCGCGTGACCGATGACCCCGAGTTCGGTACTCGAGTCGTCGTGTTGATAGACGAGTTCAGCGTTCGGCTGTGGATCGCCGGGAACTGATCCGAACACGAACAGACTGATCGCAGCTATCAAAATTACGGACATGCCGACCAGTAACGAGACCCCGACGACGGGTGAGACGGCCCGCTCATCGACCGAGGTGTTCGTGTGGCGGGTACCGGTTTTTGCAGTCATAGGAATCTAGTCGGGCCAGCCGCAGACGGGAGCGACTCACCCACAGTGATGATCTCGAGTGTCTACTCGCTATGCTGTATCTCAACCATACAGTCTGCAAGACATATATACCTACCCGATTTTGTAACTACATTACTAATTTTGGAGGCCAATTTTGTAACTCAATCGATTGAATCGCCCTCCGTTCGACATGAGGAGAGACAACCGGCAACCCCCAACACCACTCGGTACTCTCGAGGCTGAACAACCGCCTCTGTAGGTCTGAAACGGCAGTCAGTCGCTCGAGTAGTGATAGAAAAGTACTGATAAGAAGAGTGTGGGCTAGTTGTCCGGGGTAGTGCCTTCGGCGTCGAAGATAATTGAGTCGCTGGGTTCGTGGATGACCGTGAGTTCGTAGCCCTGCTCGGTTTGGATTGCGTTATCGTCCTTGATTTGGACGGTGGCAGAATTGCCGACCTCGAACGTGTCCTCATCTTCAAAATCCTCGATTTCGATTTCATCGCCACCGCTAACTTCATCCTCAAAATCATTAGGTGCGGTTAGTTCGGCAGTCTCGTCGTCGTCAGTTTCGATGATAACCGTAATATCATCCAACTGCCAGGCGTCACCACCATCGTGTGAGATGTTACCAATTTCGGGTTCGCCTGGATTCTGTGCGTCGAATTCGGGATTGTCGCTAAAACTCACCTGTGCCTGCGGAGTCGCCTCACCGGGTCCCAGGTCCAATACGAACGCCGCGATAACAGCAGCTCAAGTGAAGTCGGTAGTCGATGTGTGGTATACAGAGACGGTCTATGATAAACTGACAGTAGATGTACAATTGATTGTCCAATGTGCTTATAGACAGATTGGCTATCGATTGGCGTCCTACCAGTAACACCCAAAGTGTAGCGTTACCACTGACAGAGCAGTTGCGTCTAAAAAATGAATCGTGGATAGCCGGATTAGTTGTCTGCGCTGGTTCCTTCGAACTCGAAGATGATCGAGTCACTTGGATCGTGGACGACCGTGATTTCGAAGTCTTCGTCCGTTTCCATATCCTCGTCCTCAAGGGAAGCGCTGTCACCTACTTCGAACGAATCTTCCTCGTCGAAATCGCTAATACTGACACCATCACTGAAACCATTTGTAGAGGTCAGGTCTGTTGCACCTTCAGTTCCATTGTCAACAGTCACTGTGATGTCTTCAGTCTGCCAGGCGTCACCACCATCGTGGGAGAAGTTCCCAACTGCGGGGTTGTCATCAGTGCCATCGAAATCAGAGTTCTCTGCAAAGCTCACTTGCGCCTGCGGTGCTGCATCCCCTGGACCCAGATCCAGCACGAACGCTGCGATAACGGCTGCGAGAATCACCGTAATGGCGACCATCAGGATAACGCCAATGACTGGCGATACAGCCCGTTCTTCTTCCGATCCAACCAATTTCTTTTGGAGTTGTTTTCCGTCTAGCATGGTTACTCTGCACCCGATCGGTTAGCAACCGTGTCCGCCGGATACCGCATCCGGCCTGTGTGACAGACTCGAGGGGTCGAACGCCCGTCTGCCACACGCCACCTACCAACCGTCTTCGGTGCTATCTCAATCGTTGGAAAACGTGATATATATAATTACTTGATAGTGTGAACGCAGAGATATAATAGTGGATAGAGACGGTTTCAACATTGATACTCAGACGGCTGTTGTAGGGTTACAGGGCCGCCTTGAACCACCGCAGTCTGGTGATTTTGTCACTCGAGGGTGAACACACAGGCGAGTGTCTCTTCTCGAGTGAGAGCTGATTCTGCCACCGCTTGTACCCCGAAAAACAATGGTGAACGATCGGTGTGTGCCTCGAAAAACACGCGCTTACGGTCCGGAGAGCACGCAGGTGTTTCACTGCACGCAAGACGGGCGGTAGCATTATGCTCACTGAGGTAGAACACCCGTGCGTGCGATGGGATCGGGGGTCGAACGCCATCCATCGCGCGCCACCTGCCCAACCATCTTCGGTTGGCGTTTTCTTATCTGAGTCCGTCCGATAGTCCCTTTTCTCGGAATTCGATACAGGTCACCGATGTAAACATTCAAGAGTGCATAGATTGATACTGACATACAGTACCGAACGATCGCTAGCGACTACCCTCGAGTCGATCCAGAGGTCCTGAACCGATGGGAACAGCATGAGCAGTGATACGATGCGTGGACAGTACGACGCTGAGGTCCCACCCAACGTCGCGAAGACGACGCTGTATCACATTGCCAGACTCTGGTTTCGCCTCTATATCGGGAGCCTG
>LKMM01000106.1 GCA_001563885.1 Natrialbaceae archaeon B1-Br10_E2g27 | reverse complement strand
TAGCGGGAGGTAGATTTGAACTACCGATCTGCGGGTTATGAGCCCGCCGGAATCTCCTGGCTATCCCATCCCGCTACCTCATCCTAACCGAGTGGACTAATTAAGGGTTGTGATTCGGATACCGTATGCGGGTTTTTGTCTACTCGAGTCAACCACGACAGCGCTAACCCGCCTCGAGACGTGACACCGATGTGTTTGACCGTCCGACGGTTCCGTTCAGATCGTCAGTTCGCCGGTGGCTCGAACGACGTCGATCTCTTCGGCGTCGACGCGGTCGACGTCCAGAAAGTGTGGGAGGAAGTTCCGTTTCTCGAAGTCTTCGAACTCCGATTCGGTGCCGACCGTACACCACAGCTGTACTCGGTCGGGGCCGTGCCACTCTCCGTTGCGACTGATGGCAAAACAGACCAGCTCCTCGCCGCCGTACTCGATGATGGCCCCTTTCCGAACGCCGGGATCGCCGTGGATGATGAGCCGCTTCATGGCAAATACTTCTGGCGAGAGGGGATTAAACGCTTCGAACGGGGTATCGGTGGCCGACGCGACCGAACCAAACGGGTTTTAAACGGGGATATCTTAGCCCACCTCAAGTGAGCTAACATGCAGATGCCACGCCGATTCAATACGTACTGTCCGCACTGTCACGAACACTACGAACACGAAGTCGAGAAGGTCCGACGCGGTGCCTCGACCGGCATGAAAGCGGTCGCCGACCGCCAACGCAAACGCCAGACCTCTACGATCGGGAACTCAGGGAAGTTCTCGAAGGTGCCAAGCGGTGAGAAACCCACGAAGAAAACGAATCTCAAGTACCGCTGTACTGAGTGTGGTCGCGCCCACCTTCGTGAAGGATGGCGAACCGGCCGACTCGAGTTCAAGGAGTGATCACGATGGCAGGAAATTTCTACAGCGTCAAATGCAGCGATTGTGAGAACGAACAGGTCGTCTTCGGCAAGGCCTCGACGGTCGTCTCCTGTGCAGTCTGTGGGACGACGCTTGCGACCCCGACCGGCGGCAAAGCCGAAATCGACCACGAGATCCTAGAAACCGTCGAGTCACGATGAAATACAGCGGCTGGCCCGACCCCGGCGAACTCGTCGTCGGCAAGATCGACGAAATCGAAGACTTCGGTGTCTTCGTCGATCTCGAGGAGTACGAGGACAAACGTGGGCTGATCCACATCTCCGAAGTTGCAAGCGGCTGGATCAAAAACGTCCGCGATCACGTCCGTGAGGGTCAGATCGTCGTCTGTAAGGTACTCGATGTCGACGAAGGCCACGAACAGATCGACCTCTCGCTGAAAGACGTCAACGACCACCAGCGATCGGAAAAGATCCAGCAGTGGAAAAACGAGCAGAAGGCCGACAACTGGATGGAACTGGCCTTCGCCGATATCGAGGACGAACGCTATACCGCGATCGCAAACGAACTCATCGGTGCTCAGGGCAGCCTCTATGACGGCTTCAAGCAGGCGGCGATCCACGGCGAGGAAGCCCTCGAGACCACCGATCTCGACGACGACGAACTCGAGGCAATCGTCGAGACCGCCCGCGAGAACGTCTCGGTGCCCTACGTTAACGTCACCGGCTACGTCGACTTAGAAAACCCCTCGCCAACCGGCGTCGACGGCATCCGAGAGGCCCTCGAGGCGGCCGAAGGCAACGGCGAAGTGCCCGATGAAGTCGAGTTGACCGTCAGTTACGTCGGCGCACCCGAGTACCGCATCGAAGTCAAAGCGCCGAACTACAAAACGGCCGAATCCGCACTCGAGGCGAGTGCCGAACGCGCGATCACCGCCATCGAATCCCACGAGGGAACTGGCGAGTACCACCGCGAGCGTCGCACCGACGACGAATGAAATCCGACATCCGGGTGTGTTCGGCGTGGCGCGAGACCCACGATCGCCCGGTGTATGCCCTTTCTGACAGCTGTCCCGACTGTGGCGCACCAACCGAAAACAGCGCGCCTGCTCCCTTCGATCCTGGCGATCCCCACGGCGAGTATCGGCGTGCGCTTCGGGACCGTTCGTAGCGTACAATTGGCCGGCTACATCCTCGATCGACGAGCGAGTACGCGGCGAGTACCGACGCCCTCTTAATGGTTGCCGCCGCTGGTACGGTATATGGACGAACTCGACATCGAAACGGTCGACGAGGTTGACCTCGACGATCCCGTACTCGTCGAGGGCCTGCCGGGTGTAGGACACGTCGGAAAGCTCGCCGCAGATCACATCCTCGAGGAACTCGACGCCGAGAGTACGCTGATCCGTCGGATCTACTCTCAGGAGTTTCCCCCGCAGGTGACCGTCGAAAACGGGGTTTCGGATCTAACCTGTGCGAAACTGTATGCTATCACGCCGGAGACCGGTCGAGACCTGCTGGTGTTGACCGGTGACCACCAAGCACAGACCAACGAGGGCCACTACGTGTTGACGAGTGCGTTTCTGGACGTCGCCGAGGAACTCGGCGCGAGTGAACTCTATGCACTCGGTGGCGTGCCGACAGGTGAACTCATCGACGAGTACGCCGTCGTCGGTGCCGTCAGTCACGAATCCGTCCTCGAGGATCTCGAAGACGCTGGCGTCGAGTTTCGTGAGAACGAACCAGCTGGCGGCATCGTCGGCGTCTCCGGGCTCTTGCTCGGGCTGGGCGAACGACGCGGCTTCGAGGCTGCCTGCCTGATGGGCGAAACCAGCGGCTATCTCGTCGATCCCAAAAGCGCTCGTGCCGTTCTCCGTGTTCTCGAGGCCCGCCTGGGGATCGACTTAGAGTATGAGTCACTCGACGAACGAGCCGACGAGATGGAAGACGTTATCGGCAAGATCCAGGAGATGGAACAACAGCAGATGGACGTTCCGACCGACGATGACTTGCGGTATATCGGCTGATTCGGGGTGGAGTGGCCGAACTGAGTATATTTTCTCTCCGAAACGATCTACTGTCACTAATTCGACAGTAGGCCATCGACGTAGCGGCCTGGGATACATCCAGCGACCAGCGCGCGGATCGAACGGTTACGACTGCTCGAGCGGCGGCGTCGTGATTGATATCTTGCATACGTCCGCCAGGATAGTATCGTCGCGCTTTCTCTCCCTGTCTCATACGGATCGTTATAACGTTTTACCGGTGATCACCGCCCCGTTCGGATCGATCACCGGTAAAGAATTACAACAGACCGTATCAGGCCTCGAGTACCTCATACGCCACGTCTGCATCCCGAAGCGCATCCGTAACGCGCCCGACGACGTCCGTCGTTGTGATAGCGGTCACCTCGAGGCCATGTTCGGCGGCGTCGGCGGCGACATCGCCGACGGCGAACGTAATCGCAGGATCGACGCCAGCCTGTCGGCAGGCAACGATTGCTTCGACGCCAGTTGCGAGCACTCGATCGGCTGTGTCACAGGCGTCGAGGATTGCCTCCGCGTCGACGGCCTGACTCCCACCAGCACGGACACTCGGCACCTGCAGGACCGTCACCGATCCTGGCTCTAACTCCATGACGCCCTGAAAACTGGTGACACCAACGTCAGTGCCGGTGTCGGCGTCAGTCGTTGCAATCGCAGTCGCTGGCCCTTCGTCGCCGGGTTTTGCGTACAGAAGGCCATCCTCGAGGTATAACGAGACGGTCTCGCCTTCCTCGATATCGTCGGCGGCGATGGCAGCGTCTTCGCTCATTGCCCCGAGGACGTCACCGGTGACGTGGTCGGCAAAGCGGCGAACGTCGTCGGCGGCTCGAAAGAGCCAATCGACGCCCTCTCTGGTGACCCGATAGCGCGAGCGACCTTCTTTCTCGACGAGGCCATCGTCGACGAGGTCACGGATGTACTCGCTTACGGCTTGGCTCGTGACGCCGACTTCCTCGGCGATCTCTCCCTGGCTGACGGCGGGCTGGTGTTCTGCGATCTGGACGAGGATCCGAAATCGCGTTGCAGCCCGCTTGTTGTCGAGGACGTCGACCATATCCGAACGGTTGGGCCGACCACGGCAAAAAGCTAGGCGGTCGACGCCGGTAGTCACTGGATGGGCTCGGAGACGGCGCGTTTGCATAATCGAACATCGTCCCGTGCTAACAGCCGACAGATAAACAGCAAAGAGACTACAGCCCGACAGGTTTGGTATGTCGGCCGCCCACTCAGTTTCGTTCTTCGGACTACTGGCCGCAAAATACCTAACAAAAAACAATGGACAATAACTGGACAAACTCATTAGCATCCAAGAGAGTTTTGTGTGTATGAACGACCGTTACGACGTAGTGATAGCCGGTGCCGGGCCTGCAGGTGCCCAGTGTGCACGCGACCTGGCAGCAAGAGGCTACGACGTCGTCGTCCTCGAGACCGAGCCCGAAGACGAGTTCCCGCGCGCGAGCAACAAATCGACCGCGGGAACGTTCCCGTCGATGATGGCGTCGTTTGGCGTTCCAGACGACGTGGTGATGCAATATACGGACAGTGTCGTCCTCGAGTCTCCGACCGATCACTACGTCAAAGAACAGCCGGGAGCTGTCCTCGAGTTTGCGGATTTCAAGCGGTTTCTGGTTGCTGACGGCCGCGAGCACGGCGCGGAATACCGGTTTAGCGCCCGTGCGACGGAACCGATCACCGAAGGCGGCGAGACAGTCGGGGTCAGATACAACGGCGACGAGGAGGTTTACGCCGAGATCACGGTCGATGCGACCGGCCCTGCCGCCCCGCTTGCAAAAGCCCTCGGCGTGAGCGAACTCGAGCGGGAAAATCACGCCGTCGGCATCGAGTATGAGTTCGAAGGCGTCGAGATCGACCGACCGGGGTATGCGGATCTAAACCGGGCGATGATGCTCAGACTCGACCACCAGATCGCTCCTGGTGGGTACTCCTGGATCTTCCATACCGGCGAGGATACGGCCAAAATCGGGCTCTGTTATCTCCAGAACGATTACCACGAACGCTACTCGAAAGACGGCTACACGATCGACGATTATCTCGAACACTGGCTCGAGACCGACCCGCGACTGGCCGACGCCACACGTCTCGAGGGGAAACACCATCGTGGTTCTGCCCACATCCAGATGCCTGGCAAACTCCACACCGATCGATTCATGGCAATCGGCGACACCGTCCCCACGGTCGATCCGCTCTGGGGCGAGGGAATCAACACGTGTATGCGCTCTGGCCGGGCCGCTGCCGCCGCGGCCGATAGCTGTCTCAAACACGGCCACCTAGAGCCCACAGCGGAAAACCTCGAGGTATACGAGACGCTCTGGCACCGTGATGTCGCGCCGAACATGAAAAAGCGACTGCTGATGACGAAGCTCCTGTATCTGGCTGAGGACGAACGCTACGACCAGCTGATGGCAGACCTCAACCGCCTCGAACACGGGACGCTTGCGAAAGCCAACCAGGGCGATGTGTTTGCTGTTGCGCGATTGTTGAGCCTCGACGATATTCCGATGCTCGCCGAGTTCGCCAAACGTGAGTTGCTCCCGGAACCGCTTACGTGAACGCTCCGTTCGTCTGTGGCCGTCTGTCGAGTACGGTGACTCTCTTGAAACGCTGTCAGAACGTTAATAACTCGAGACCCCGACAACGGGGTGTATGTCGCGTTGGCCTCCCCGCGGCGTGACCGCCGAGTCGGGTGGTGTGTCTCGGCGCAGCGTCCTCGCTACGACCATTGCACTCACCGCTGTGAGTGCCGGCTGTACAGACAGCCTCGAGCGGGCGACAGATGGCGTCGACGGCCCGCTTATCGACCAGATACCGGCCGACTCGGAACTGCTCGCACACGTCCGCGTCACTGACCTCGAGGACGACAACATAGCGCAGGTATTTACCGCTCTCGAGGCGACCGAGTCGGAACGACTCGATGTCGAGGCCGCCATAACGTCGTTTGGGGAGCGAACTGGGCTCGATCCGCTCGAGGCTGAGGAACTGCTGTTGTTCGAACTCGTTGATAGTAATGGCGTGCCGACCGACGTCGTCGTCGCCGCCGAGTGGTCGGAGACGGACGTGGTCGACTCTCTCGAGGACGCCTCGGGTCTCGCGTACGAAGAAGCCGAGTACGCCGACCGTCCCATTTACGAACCGGACAACGATGCAGACAGCGACCAGGAACCAGCGACACTCGGCGTCCACGACGACGGCCGGTATGTCATCGGCGACGACCATGCCGTTCGCGCCTCGCTTGCGGCCCAGACCGACGGAAACTCGCCTGAGGGCTCACTTCGTGAGGCCTACGATGGTGCTCGTAGTATGCCAGTAGTCACAGCGTTAGTGCCCGCCGACTCGCTTGCACCTGCCGTGTTCGACGTCGTCGAACCGCCGGGGGCGACGGAGACACTGGAGTCGATCCAGGCCGTCGGGGCCGACTTCGATCTTCTCGAAGACAACGTCGATCTGTTGCTTTCGCTTTATCTCGACTCGGCCGAGGAGGCAAGCGATCTCGAGGAACTGCTGGGAGCAATGGTTGCGTTGCTCGCCGAGACCGACGACGAACACGGTGAGGAACTCACAGCAGCGACGGTCGAAAGCGACGAGACACGGGTCGACCTCGAGTACAACGGTGACCCCGAGCCAATCTTTGCGTTGCTCGATGAGGTGTAGCCGCGCGTGGATCTGCTCGCCTTGCTCAGAAAGGAGACGATCACCGTCCGACGAAACCTGGCGTTATTTTTGGTCGTTTTCGTTCTTCTTCCCAGTTCGCTCGTCGCCGGAACGCTCGTCTTCGAGCGGACGATCCCCCAGGACGTCCCAGTTGGCGTCGTTCCGACCGACGAGGCAACTGAGGCCGACGTGGCCATCGCTCGTGGCGGCATAACCAGCCTCTCGACGCCGATCGAGTACGACTCGACCGAGGCCGCAACGCGAGCGCTCGAGCGCGAGGAGATCTATCTGATCATCGAAGTACCGGGCAACCTCGCCGATACCGACGCCGACGCGACGGTCACGGTCACCTCGGATCGAGCCTACGTCCCCCTCGAGGAGCCAATCGAAGAGAGTGTCGGCGTGATCGAATCACAACTCGATGGGACACTTCCTGCGGATGTCACCGTCGAACACGAACGAATCGGGACCGAACGGACCCTCTCTGCGTTTCTCGTACCGACGGTCGTCTTCGTCTTCGTCACCCTCTATGCGCTGGTGTACGTTCCTTATCAGGTTCGCTCGGAGCGTCGTGTCATCGAACGCCTTCGAACCGAGACCCGCCTCGAGACGGTGCTTGCGAGTAAACTCCTGTTTTATGGACTGTCGCTTCTCGTCTCGTTGCTGGTCGTCGCCGCCGGCAGCGCTGTGCTGGGATATGATCTTGCCGTCCTCTCGCCGATTGCTATCGCCGCAGTCGGGCTGACGTATCTCTCACTTGCTGCAGTCGGGCTGGCAATTCTTTTTGTGACAAACCTCGAGCAGTCGGCGCTGTTTGTCGATCTCGCACTCGCCTTTGGCATCTTCGCACTCTCGAGTCTGCTTTTTCCGGCGGGCTTTTTCTCGACGACAGAGCGGACGATCTCGCAGGCGTTGCCCACGTATTATGCCGCGGTCATGACCAGAAGCGGGATGCTCCGAGAGCCTTCGGTTGGCGTTTACGCGGAGTATCTCCTCATCCTCGCTGTAACCGCCGTTGGCTCGCTACTCGTACTGGGAGCGGCCAGCTGCTGGTACCAACGGAGGCGATAACGTGACTGACCAACCTACCCACTCAACCGGCGAAAGCGACACCACGACGGAGCCTCCTGAACCCGGGTCGTCGACGGCCCTGTTCTCACTCGAGGGCGTCACCAAACGCTACGGTCCCGTGTTGGCACTCGAGGGGATCTCTCTTGAGATCTATCCGGGGACGTTTCACGTGCTGGCCGGCCCGAACGGAGCCGGCAAGTCGACGCTACTGTCGGTGCTCGCCGGCCTCGAGCGGCCCACGAGCGGCACCGTCGACCGAACCACCGACGACGTCGGCTGTGGCTTTCAACAGCCCCGGTTCTATCCCGACCTGACGCCCAGAGAAAACCTCGAGGTGTTCCGGCAGTTTGCC
>LKMM01000009.1 GCA_001563885.1 Natrialbaceae archaeon B1-Br10_E2g27 | reverse complement strand
GGATACGTTCCACCCTCGACAGCCCCATAGAGGCTTTCGGGATCGAACAGTCGGGCGAAGGCATCCGGCGGTCGAACACTCACCGAGACGTGTGGCTGTAAGCTGAGTCCGGCTTTTGCAGAGCGTAGGCTCTCGTCGTACGATAGCAAATGTGCTGCCCGACCCCGGTAGGCCGACGCCAGTGCGGGATGGTCGTCCTCGGGATGCTCTACGTCGACGCGCTCGGCCTCGAGTCGCTTCCGGTGGGCCGTCGCTAGCGCTTCATCTGCGAGCTCTGTGACGACTCGTTCGGTCACAGCGAGTAGCTGATCGCTTGCGACGAGTTCGACCCAGGAGTGCCGACGGACGTGATCGAGTGCCGCTCGAGCGTCGCCGTCGACGAACAGATCCGCGGCGAGGACGTCGGCGTCGGCGACGACGCGGGCGGGGTTTGGCTGGTCAGTCATCCGCGTTGTCCTCTACGGTCTCCGTTGCTGTGTGCGCGGCCGACCGAATCCGATCGTCGTCGACCTCGTAGGTTGCTGCACGGTCGAACAGGTCAGCCCAATTCGGGGTCATATCCTCGAGTTGGGAGTGAGGGCTCAAAAGTCAGGTGTTGTCTCCAATCGAACTCCGATCGGTCAGACGATGCCGATGATGAACGCAAGCCCCATGCCGATGAGGGCGACGGCTGTGATCGTCGGCAGATAAGGCGTGAGACGCTCGATCCGCTCGCGGTAGTGTTCGTAGCCGGCGATCAGCAGTAACGTCGGCAGCGTGATCGCGACGATAACCGCAAGCGAGTAGATCAACATCAACTCGAGGCAGGCGTCGGTCCCGACACAGATCGCTAAAATCTGGATCGGTTCTTCATGAGCAAATCCGAGGACGAGGGCGGTGGTCCCGAGTGCGAACAGGCCGCGTTCGGCGTGTTCTTCGCTTAGATGCTGGTGGCCACCGCCACCCGGTAGGGCGTTTCGGATTCGTGTGAGGGGCCCTTCCCCGTGGTGGTCGTTGTGATCGTGGTCGTCGTGGTGATGGCCGTGTTCGTGGTGGTCTGCCCCGCCGTCGGTATGGTGCTCGTGACCGGCGTGGTTGTGGGCGTGGTGATCATCGTGATCGGCGATTCCGTGACCGTGCCCGCCGTGGCGATACTCGTGAATGCCAAGCAGGATCAAGATCGTGCCGGCGACGTAGCCGAGCCATGGGCCTTCGGCAAACGCAGCAAACGTTGCAAACCAAAAGTACGCCAGCACCAACACGACGCTACTGATCAGGTGCCCGATGCCGAGAATCAACGCCGCAAGCAGTCCATACAGAAGTCGTCGCTGCTTGTTCAACGCATACGTTGCAGCGATGGGCCAGCCGTGGTCGGGCAAGACGCCGTGGACGAACCCGATGAGGATGACGCCGAGAACGACCCCCAGTTCCATACCCGATCTTGGGGCAGTGGCGGGTAAACAGGTTGTTATGACCGATCTCGGTGGATCGTAATACGGCTAGTAAGTATTGCTAATTCTGTGCGAGAACGTTGCTAATCTCGAGCGAGACTGAGATCTGCGTTGTTAATTTCCCTCGTCGTACTCGTACTCCGTCTCCGGATCGTCGACCCCCTCAGTTCGTGAGCCAACCCAGCCACCGAGTGAGAGGCCATAGACGAGATGGCCGGCGTGAAACAGTGCGAGTTCGTCGGCCTCCAAACGGATATCTAGCAGTTCCTTCAGCATGATCTGTGAGCCAAACGCCGAGAGCGCGAGGCCGTAGACGGTGCCCCAGAGCAACCCCCGTTGTTCGGGTTCGATCGCTCTGTCGGCGTCCTGTAACGCGAAAAGCGCGCCGAAGACCGCCCCTGCCTGGATGCCGTAGACGAGGTGCAAGACGAGGCCGGCGATGGGGTGATCGTCCGGGTCGCCACCCGAGACGTATTGTGCATAGAAGTTCGCCGATGGCGGCAGCGACCGCAAGATCGGCAGCCGAAACGCTGTCATGATGAGCGTCGCGACGAACCCAGCCTGCAAGCCCCGGAGACCGGCGTATGCTGCGTGCTCGAGACGCGAGCGGTCGTCTGACTCTTCGGTTCGGTCGGCCGGCGACCCACGCGGCCTGAGTCTGCGGAGACGGTTGGATACAGACATTGGTATGGTCCCGACTGCGAACCTTCCACGAGCGACGGCTTAACATTCCGGCGTGGGCCTGACTGCACCAGTTTGGGACGGTGCGAACGCGTTTCTCTTCCAGCCGATAGTGTGGCGACGTTCGAGTGCCGGTCTGCGGTCATCCCAGCAGGCGAACCGAGTTTCTTTTGTTCAAATACTAATATACATAATAATATGGGACAGGGTCCGCTTGACGCTCCATCCGTCCTGACCGGCATGTTCCTTGGGCTGCTTGCGTACGGAGTCGGCTCTGCGGCTGGCCTTCCGCGGTCGGTTCTGATCGTTGGCTGTCTCCTCGGTTGGATCGTCGTTGCACTCATACTCTCCCGTCGGCCGTGGATCTGGGTTGCACTCGGTACGCGACGGCTTCTCCCCGTCCCGTTGATCGGTTCGTGTATCGGCGTCGCGTCGGTAATGATAGCGATCGATTCCGGGTTCGTCGCGGAGACGTGGCGTACGACGCTTCGGAAATATGTCATACTGTTGGTGCTTGGGCTCGGTATCTACGCTACCGGAATGGCTGCCTATGGTCATACTAACCGTCGAATTTGGCCTATCGTTGATCTTCTCGGCTGTCTTTTCCTCGGTCGCGGGCAGCCTGTGGGGTGTTGCTATGAGGGGGCGTCGACGGACGTACGAAGCTTGCGATTACGGACTTCGGTACCGTAACTCGGACGTGGACCCACCCACGTTCGTTCCCTGGGCTCGATTCGACAGCTACCGAGAAACAGACGATGCGATTATCCTCGAGCGCCGATGGTGGTTTGACGTTCGGTTGGCTGCCGAGGAGGTTCCCGATGACGCACGCAACGTCCTCGAGGACGCAATCGATACCTGATCGCAGACCCCGTCGGATCGTCCACACGACAACGCGCTTTTGGCTATCGGGGCCAAATCGCGGATATGACATCAGCCGAGGCAAAACTCGAGGCCGCACGCGAGGACCTCGCGGGCCACGAGGGGGTGCTCGTGGCATTCTCCGGCGGGGTCGATTCGAGCGTGGTGGCCGCACTCGCCTACGACGCTCTCGGCGAGGATGCCGTTGCCTGTACCGCAAAGAGTGAGACGCTGCCGGCGGCCGAACTCGAGGATGCAAAACGGGTTGCCGAAGAGATCGGAATCCGCCACGAAATCGTCTCTTTTTCCGAACTCGAGAGTGAGGCGTTCGTCGAAAACGACGACGATCGCTGTTATCACTGTCGGACGATGCGACTGGGCGAGATGATAGAGACCGCCCGACAGGTGGGCGTCGAGACGGTCTGTGATGGGACGAACGCCGACGATCCGGGAGCGGGTCACCGGCCCGGCTTGCAGGCCGTCTCCGAACTCGAGGTCTACTCGCCGCTTTTAGCCCACGACATCTCGAAAGCCGAGGTTCGAGCGATCGCCGAGTGCTACGGACTGTCGGTCGCCGACAAACCTTCGATGGCCTGTCTCTCCTCACGGATTCCGACCGGCCTCGAAGTGACCGAAACACGACTAACTCGAGTCGAACGCGCCGAAGCCCTGTTACGGCAGTGGGGATTCGATCAGTTTCGCGTTCGCGACCACGACGGCCTCGCCCGCATCGAAGTCGCCGCTGATGAACTCGAGCGAGCACTGGCACTCGAGTTCGTCGAGACCGTCCGCGGGGAACTTTCGGCTCTCGGATTCGACCACGTTACGCTCGATCTGCATGGCTATCGAACCGGGAGTGTCAGCCCGGAGGGTAAATCGGACGACACGGCGAACTCGAGATAGAGCGAGTGATTCGTGACTGTTCCCACGTGCTCGATTCCTAAACGTCTTGAACAACCCACATTAGCCAACGTTCGTTCAAAATAGTCGGATTTTTACGGTGTTAACTAACCATTAGCCGAACTTTCGAACCAACGTCCGGAAATATTGCAACAGACGATACGGACGTAGCCCTGTAGTAAGTAGAAGGTATCGATGGACGCGGACGTGCCGCCCGAGTGGAGTACCGAAACGTGTCGGACCTATACGCCCGCCGACACGGATCGGGAGATGCAGTATCGATCCTATCGTCACGAGTCGGGTGACGTGCGAGTGAAAGTTGCACCGGCCTCACTCGACGGTGACGACCATCCCGGCTACGCGCTGACGACGACGACCTACCCCGAACTCGAGTTTGCAGAAACCAGCCGCGTCAGGACGGTCCTGACGTTCGAACGCTGTGAACGCATCGCCGTCGATTTTATGGATCTCTTTTCGGCTCGGTACGACGGTCCCGGCTCGCTCGAGGAGGCAGTCGAGTACGCTCACAAACGGACACGCGACCACCGCTGATCGGCAGTGGCGTCTGCCGTTTATCCAGCCACGTCGGTGTCTCCACCGCGGGTGCCTCGCTCGAGACACCGTCCAACCCATTCGCCACCGCCCCACAGGCCAAAAAGGAGCAGTACCAGTGGTATTGTCGGGACGTCGGCCAGGAGTGGGCTCGTATATGCGAGTCCGACGACGAAAAGGGGGAACACGAAACGGAGACCCCATCGACTTATGGAGTTGCCAGTGATGGAGACGGATTCGAACGATTCACCGCCAAGGATAACTGCCCAGCTGAGTGCGACGGCGACCCCGAACAACGGATCTCTGTAGCCAAGGCCCAGAAAGAGCCCGACCAGCATTCCCAGCCCGCCACCGGCGATCCAGACGTAATCAACTTTCATTCTAGTTGACATACAACTACTGTCTACATGTATCTTTTCACGAATAAAATATGGGTTGATGTATGTTTAAAAAGTGGAAGAATTTCGGATTCGATCGCACTTAGCTGCCAGGATATCCGAAACCGATAGACGCTTTCACTCCCTGCCGACCCACTTTAACACCAACAGTGTTCCTTCGAACAGCAGGATCATCGTAAGGCCGACGAGTACGGGTGCCATCGCGGTCGGATCGAAGGTAAACATAAACGCTAACCCAAAGAAGGCAGCCCAGAAGTAGAGTCGCTTTTCGGCCAGCCAGCGACGAGTTGTCACGCCCATCATAATCGCCAGCATAATAAAGAGCGGAATCTGGAACACGATGGCAAGAAACGCAGTCAGCGTGATCACTAGATCGAAAGTCTCACCGAGTGCATACGAGATGGTTGCGCTGCCTTCGGCATAAAAGGTAAAGTAGTTAAACAGAATCGGCAAGACGAGTGCGTACGAAAACAACATCCCAACACCGGCGAGGACGACACTCGTCGGCACTGCCGCGAGGTAGTACTTGCGCTCGTGGGGGTAGAGCCCCGGCTTCATGAACAGATAACACTGGTAGACGAACATCGGCAGTGCGACCATGATCCCGAGTAAGGCTGCGACCTTAATCCGGGTCAACCACAACTCGAGGGGGTGATAGATGTGTGGCGGTGGCACATCCCCTTCGGCGTACGGGAAGATGTCCAACCAGATGAACGAGATGGCATCCGACGCCCAGAGAAGCCCGAACGCAGTACCGGCAGAACCGAATAAGAGGACTACGGCGAGTCGAAGGATCATCTCCTCGATGTGGTCGGCAAGGGGCATCTCCTCGTCGTCGGGTGGCGTCGAGATGCCGCCAACGTCCTCGTCGGGGTCGGGGTAGTCCGAATACGAGGGGTCTTCGGAGTCATGACCGCCGACGACACCTTCGCCGTCGGTTTCGACCGGTTGTGTTGATTCGTTGCTCGCCCTCGACTGCTCGGCGTCCGAAGAGCCAGCCTCCGCGGCGTCGGTGTCGTCCGATGCCGACGGCTCTTCACCGGATTCACCAGACACCACGGGGTCCTCGCGATCCCCACGCTTTGCCGACTCGTCCGACATCTACCGAGATATAGATAGGCCGCCGGTTATAGGCCTTTTTCTTACGCACACAGTGAGAACGGGATCGAAGGAGACGAGAAATCGTGGCCGCCGCCGGTTCGGCCGTTTGCAATCTCCGTCGGCGTACGCACGCAGGGTGGAAACACGAAAGGTTGATAACTGGATATCAGGTACCCAAAAGCAGCAAATGAGTTCTGCCGTCGACGAGGATACCGCTCGAGCTATCAACACCGGCCGGGAAACACTCGGCGCGTTGTTCTCGAGCGCCCAGCGACACCTCCAGAAGGTGTTTATCGTCTTCGTGCTCGGATTTCTGGGTTCGTTTTATGCCCTTCGAGTGTTCATCTGGGACTTTCTCGAGGAGACGGCGAAAGCCGAGATGAGCGCCGATGTTGCCCAGGCAACCGACATCATCACTCGAACACCGTTCGAGGTAATCCTCTTGCAGGCAAAGATTGGCTTGCTGGTCGGGATCCTGATCGCGATTCCGGCACTGTTGTATTTTTCCCGTGAGAGCCTCCGGCGTCGTGGGATTCAGTCTGCCGTTCCCATCTCTCGAGGCTACGTGGCAGGCCTCGTTGGGATGTCACTCGTGCTTTTCGTCGTCGGTGTCGCGTATGCCTACCTGATTTTCTTTCCGTTTGCGTTTAACTTCCTCGGTGCGGTTGCCCACGATGCTGGTGTCAATCCGAGTTGGGGGATCACCGAGTTCACCGAGTTCATAGCGCTGTTGACGCTTTCGTTTGGCCTTGCCGCACAGTTACCACTTCTGATGAGCGTCCTCTCGTATACCGAAATCGTTCCCTACGAGACCTTCCGTGACAAGTGGCGTCACGCGATCGTTGCCATCACTGTTTTCGGGGCCTTCTTTTCGCCCCCGGATCCGTTCACGCTCATCATGTGGGCGCTGCCACTGGTTGCGCTTTACGTGTTCAGCCTCGGCCTCGCGAAGGTCATTACCAATATGCGCCGACGCGGGGCGGCCGAACTCGACACCGGTGTCGGGCTGGTAAAACGGCGGGTCTCCCAGTTTATCGGCGCGCTTGCACTCCTCGCCATCGGGACGGCCGCGTTCGTCAACCAGGACGGCTTCGACATCCTCGAGGCGTCGGTCTACCCGACTCTTCCGGCGAGTATTCGTCCCGATAGTGGCGGAAGTCTAGAGGCTATCGCCATAGAGTACGGCCTCCTTGGCGACGCCGCCGTGGGACTGGTCGTGGCCACCGTCGTCGGTTTGGCGCTGTTGATTGGCTACACTGCGAAAGTCCTCCAGTCCCCTGTCTATCCCCGTGAAGACGACATCCGGACTGCCGAAGATCCCGAGGAGGTCGACTTCGAGACGCTCGCGGCTGACGACATCGAAGACGTCCCTGCACCGGTCTTTCTCGCCATGGAAGAAGAGGATGCCCTCGAGATTTCCCGGCAGGCGATGTACGACGACGACCGGGAGAAAGCCCAGGCAATCTTAAACCGATTCGATACGCTGCAAGCAGAGGCCGACGCGGCCGACGGCGATGAGGGCACAACCGGTGGGGAATCAGGCACAAAAACGCAAGCGACAGACGAGGGCGAAGGAGGCCTCTTCTCGAGTACGGCCGCCGGGATGCTCGATCCGTTCACCGAAGAGGAAACTACAGAAGAGGATATCGGCGGCTACGCCTACGATCTGGCGTTTATCGTCGACAGTCTGACCTCGAAGACGATCTACATCGTTGGCGTCTTTATGGCCGTCCTCGGTGGCTCGTTCATCGCACTCTACCAGGGTGGGTTCGGAATCATCCTCGCACAGTTCGTCGACCGCGTCCCGCCGGAGGTGTTAGACGAGGTGACCGAAGATGCTGCGACCACCGACGAAGTGACTTCGGAGTTACTCGGGGAACTCGGACTCGTCATTGCACTCCATCCCGTCGAAGTGTTGATCTTCATGGTGAAAGTCAGTACCATCCTCGCGATCATCGCCATTTTGCCGATGGTACTCTACTGGGCCTGGCCCGCAGCAAAAGAACGTGGTCTCGTCCGTGGCGATCCACGCCTCTTTCTCGTCTGGGGTGGGGCTCTGTTCGCCGGCTTTGGATTCGGCCTCTTTGCTGGCTTCTACTGGATTGCCCCCTCGGTGATCTCTTATCTCATCACCGACGCCTTACGAAACGGGATGGAGGTCACCTACCGGATCAACAGCTTCTCGTGGCTCGTCATCTACACCACTCTCGGCGTTGGATTTCTCTTTAATATCATCGTCACGATGGCACTCTTTCACGTCGGTGGCATCGTCAGCTACCGAACGATGCTCGAGCGCTGGCGGCCCGTCGTCGTCGGTATCTTTACCGTAGCCGCCTTCGCGAGTCCGAAAGGCATCCTGACGATGTTGTTGCTTGCGTTCCCGATTGCGCTTACTTACCTGCTTGGGCTGGCCGTTCTGTATGTGCTTACCCTCGGCGGTCGACTGTTCGGCGGTGGTGGCTCCAAGCCGACACTCGAGGCCGAGACGGACGCTGTGTCAACGGAGTGAGACCTCCGGCTGTCGGCTCAGTTTTTGAACTGCTCTCGAGGGGAGTACAGCACCGAAGGTCATCGCCGCCTCTCCGTCAGAAGCGAATCTCCGATAGACGCCGATTTTTTCGGGTCCGTTAATATGACATCTGACATAACGGGCGTACATCCACTCCGACAGTCCGGGATCGATCATAACGTTTGATTACAAAGGTACCGTGTTTCAGGTATGGATCGCCGATCGTTTCTGATGGTGACTGGAGGGATGGTTACCGTTTCCGGTTGCATGGGGGAGTCGTTCAACGACGAGGCCGAGGGTGGGGAGTCGTCCGACGAGGATGGGGAGGCGACCGCAGAGGTCGTTGAGACGGACGTCTTCGCCGACCAATCGAGTGGCACACGCGAGCGCAACTGGGTGCAAGTCGATGTCGAGAACGAAACTACCGTCGACCACGGCAGAGTCAGAATCGAGACGACGGTACTCGCCGAAGACGGCACCGAACTGGCCGCAGACGAACACCTCACGACCTACCTCCCAGCCGAGACGACGTTGCGATACTTCCACCGCGAGGAGTTCGAACTGGCAGCGGTCGATGCCGTCGAGACCGAGATCGTCGATGCACACTCGACAGTAGACAGTGTTGCACTCGAGGACGCTGTAGCCAGCGAGACCAGCCTCTCGGTTGGCGGTGATCTGATCAACGTCGTCGGCAACCTCGAGTTGGAGACGACCGATCTAGAGCGTGCCGTGGTCGTCGCGCCGCTTTATGATGAAGCCGGACGACTACGTGGAACTGGAACCCACATCGAGAACAACCCAGCCGAAACCTTCGAATTTGGCGCTAACTCTGCGGGCTTTCGAGCGCCTTCCGAGAGCGACGACATCGACTCATACGACGTGTTGGTCTTCGACGACCTCCCATAAGGTCGCAGGCAGAGACCGCCTTCTAGTACCGTTCCAAGCGTCGGACCGACACTCGCAGACTGGTTCGACACATCAGTCGACGCTTGGCGGAGTACTAGCGGACTTCTTTCCACTTTTTCCCGGTATCGGGACAGATCCGAACTGTCACGATCGAGTCCGGATCGTTTTTGGTCTTCAGCGGCTTCCCGCTTTCGACGCAGACGAGCCTATCGTAGGTGTCCTTTTCGAGTTCACCATCGCGAAGGCCTTTTCTGACGGATTTCACGACTATCTATTGGGTGTCCAGACAGTAAAATATTTCGTGAAAATACGGGATCGATGACGATTGTGCATGAGCCACCGTGCTCGAGGCGGGCCAAGACCAGCAGCCGATGACGATCGTCCGAAGGCGCTGAGATCACCCCCTTTGCTGGCGGGAGACAATTGAGCATCCAATCGCCGGCCACCGACGCTTAAGAAGGCCCCCTCCCAACGAATCGTATGCCCAAAATCAGCGTCGAAATCCCACAGGAACTGCTCGACGATTTAGACGACCACGTCGGCGACGACGGCAAATTCGTCAACCGAAGCGACGCCGTCCGCGCGTCGATCCGGAAAACCCTCGATATCTTGGATGAGATCGACGACCGCCACGATCGACTCGAGGACGGCGATTCCTAACGGTCGAGTCGCTGGGCAAAGCCGAAGTTTGGCTTGACGTCCTCGACGCGAACCTCGAGTGTCTCGCCGTCTTCGGCTGCGGGGACGAATAGCCGATAGCCATCGACGCTTGCGATCCCATCACCCTCGCTGCCGACATCGACGATATCGACCTCGAGTTCGTCACCTTCCCGAACGGGGGCGGTAAGCCGGCCCTTGCCGATAAAGTAGATCTCCGAGGACTCATCGCGGGACGCCTTCGGACTCGTGGCTCGGACGTACTGGAACTCATCTTCGAGATCCGAACGAAAGTCCTCGACGTCGGGGCCCTGGAACACCTTGACGACGAAGTCCCCACCGGTATCGAGCAACTCGAGGGCGGTCTCGAAGGCCTGTCTGGCGAGATGCAACGATCGGGCCTGATCGAGCGAGTACTCACCGGACATGTTTGGTGCCATATCCGAGACGACGACATCGACGGGGCCGCCCTCGGGTGTGGCCTCACCGCCGGCGGCGTCGATGACACGCGTTCGGGTCTTCTCTTGGGTCATGTCGCCCCGAATCGTCTCGATACGGTCATCGATCTCGTCGTCGAAGTCTTTGATCCGCTGGAGGTCGACGCCGATGACGGTCCCCTCCGGGCCGACTTTTTCAGCAGCGACCTGCAGCCAGCCGCCGGGGGCTGCACCGAGGTCGACTACTGTATCGCCACTCGAGATGACGTTCTCGAGGTCGTCGAGTTGTGTGAGCTTGTAGGCCGCTCGAGAGCGATACCCCTGCTGTTTTGCTCGGTTGTAGTAGTCGTCTTTCCGGGTCATGGACATTCCACCAGACTGCCGCGATCGTCTCTCGCCGACGAACGTGCGTTCATGCATCTTCTCAGGCAGGCGACCCGGAAAGACTCGTCGGATGGGATCGACACCACCACCGTTTCAGATCGATCACTCCCTGGGAACGGCTGCTTGCAGCCCAAACCAGTGTTCGACGGTGCCACCGTCGTCCGGAACGGGGACGAGCGACACTCGGTTGGTAAACGGCGTGCCGTCGGCACGGTAGTTTCGCAACTCGACTGTGACACCGTTCCAGGTCGAAAGCGCCTCACGGAGGTCGGCGACGGCCGCGTCGTCTGTCGCAGGTCCCTGGAGCACTCGCAGGTTCTGGCCGGTCAACGCCTCGAGTGAGTAGCCCGTAAGCTGGCGAGTCGTCTGGTTTGCGTACAGAACCGGATTATCGCGATAGGCTGCACCTGCGAGAACAACGCCGATCGGGGCTTCCTCGAGCGTCCACGCCCGCCAGACGAGCGGTCTGTCCGGGCCAGCCACCGGGCACACAGCAGCCGGTGGGTCGAACGTCTCCGGTGTCGTCTCGAGTCGGCCGGCGTCGAACCCGTGTTTGGCCGCCAGTCGGTCGACGAGCTGACGGAACGACTCACGATCTGCGGTAAGTGCCTCACGGAGCGTCTCGCGTACGTCTGGGCGGGGGGCACACTGTCGGTCCACACAGAACGGTTGAGATCGAAGCGGCATAATTACGGCGACAGGCACATGACGGCGGCCGACCGTTCGACGAGAGGCTTCGGTCTCGAGTATCTCCGATATGGAATTAATGACCGTTTGATACTATCGGACGGACCTGTGTGATCGCCACCCCGGGGCGGCAATTTACGACGGACGTCCGGCAGTCTGAGGTGACCATCAGAACGATTCCAACTGCCAGTGTCCAAGACTGCTGGCCGAAACCGAGAGGTGAGCACTCGGCGATAAAGGGTGGCTTTTTATGCCGACCGTTCGTAAACCGAGTTATATGTTCAAGGCCATCGTGAGCGCAGAAACGCTCACCAGCGCGCTCGATTCGGTGAGCGTGCTGGTCGACGAGTGTAAGATCCACCTCGAGTCCGAGGGCCTCGAAATTCGGGCTGTCGACCCGGCGAACGTCGGGATGGTCGATCTCTCGCTCGATCAGTCAGCGTTCGAATCCTACGAGGCCGACGGCGGGACGATCGGTGTCGACCTCTCCCGACTTGAAGACATCGCCGGCATGGCCGAATCCGGCCAGCTCATCCAGCTCGAACTCGACGAAGAGACCCGCAAACTCCACATCCAGATCGACGGCCTCGAGTACACACTGGCGCTGATCGACCCCGATTCGATCCGCCAGGAACCCGACATTCCGGATCTTGACCTCCCCGCTGAGGTCGTCCTCGAGGGCAAAGACGTCAATCGGTCGGTAACCGCAGCCGACATGGTTTCCGATCACATCGCACTCGGCATCGACGAAGCTGACGAGTACTTTTATGTCGACGCAGAGGGTGACACTGACGACGTTCATCTCGAACTCACCGCCGACGATCTGATCGATCTGCAACTGGGTCCGGCACACTCGCTGTTTTCGCTCGATTATCTAAAGGATATGAACAAGGCGATCCCGGGCGATACCGAGGTCACGCTTGCACTTGGCGAGGAGTTTCCCGTCAAGATCTTCTTTGGCTTCGCCGAAGGTCAGGGTCGCGTGACCTACATGCTTGCACCCCGTATCCAGAGCGACTGATTGTCGTCTCGGTTTTAATGACGCTACATGAGAAGGATCGATCCTACCACGCCGGAGACGGTAGGCGCTCGTATGCCCTCCATTGATGACCACACTGAGGAATCGATCACCCAGGAGCCGACGTACGTCGAGACGTTCGATCCAGCGGCCGACGACCAACCCTGCGAGGCGATCGTCTCTGCAGTTTCGGCCCTCCTCGAGGCTGATCCCCTCGAGTTATCCCCACTCTATGAAACGATAGAGACGAGCGCCCTCGATTCGCTGTTCGAACACGCCAACCGGAAAGCGAGCGGTAACCACCAGGTGTGGTTTACCTACGAGGGGATCGACGTGGGTGTCCGAAGCGATGGCCGAATCGAACTGATCGACTCGAGCGGACAGGCGTCGAGCTAATATACTATCGGACGGAACTGTCTGATCGCCACCCCGTGGCGGCGATTCACGACGGACCTCCGGCAGTATACTGTCGGTCGATATGCCGGCCGGCCGTTTTCGGGGCTTGCCCACGTAAGCGTCGGGTATGGACCCGCTGTTTTTGCTCCTGGGCGTTGGGATTCTTGTCAGTGTCATCGTCGACCTACTGTGGACGACGCTATGGGTCGATGGCGGCTCGGGGCCGCTCTCGAGTCGGCTCACGACTGGACTCTGGCGTGGGCTTCGGCGAGTGAGCGACGACGGATCGCAGGCGCTTTCGCTTGCCGGGCCGCTCATTCTGGTGGCGACGCTTGTCCTGTGGATCGGACTGCTCTGGATCGGCTGGACGCTGCTGTTTGCCGGGGGGCAGACGGCGCTGGTTAGTGCCCACACCGGCGAACCTGCCGACTGGACTGGCTACCTCTATTACGTCGCCTACACCATGTTTACGAACGGTAACGGCGATTATACCCCGACCGCCGGCACGTGGGAGATCGCAAGCGCCCTGACCACGGCGACGGGAATGGCCTTCGTCACCCTCGCGGTCTCCTACGTCCTCGCCGTCCTCGGGGCTGTCTCACAAAAACGGTCCTTTGCAAGCGATGTCACTGGCCTCGGCGAGCGACCTGAAACCTTCGTCGCCACCTCTTGGTCTGACGACGACTTTCGCGGTCTCGAGTTACCCCTCGAGTCGATCGCCGACGATCTCTCCGTACTCGCCGACCAGCACAAATCCTATCCCATCCTCCATTACTATCACAGCGCCGGCAGCGACCGAGCTTCTGCCGTGGCCGTTCCCATCCTCGATGAGGCGCTGACCTGTTACCGCCACGCCGTCCCCGAGCACGCAGCGCCGAACGCGACACAGCTTGCCAACGCCCGCTCGAGCGTGGATAGCTATCTCGAAACACTCGAGACGGCGTTTATCGAGCCAGCCGACGAGGTCCCACCTGAACCGGACCTCGAGTCGCTTCGCGCAGCGGGCGTCCCAACCGTTCCGGAAAATGAGTTCGCCGACGAACTGGCCGCGCTCGAGGTTCGGCGTCGCAAACTGCTGGGGATCGTTCGTGCCGACGCCTGGGAGTGGCCACCACTCGAGGACTGACGTGGTCTCTTCATCAGATGGCTGTCTGGCGAGTGCGCTCGATCGTCTCGTACAGTCCCTCGAGGTCCTCGACATCGGCCCGGTCGAAGCGGACGTCGAAAAGGCCCTTATCGAGGATGAGTTGGTCCTCGCGGACGACGACCTGCTCTATGTCATTCCAGCGCACCAGTCGCTTGATGTAGGGCCGAGAAACGACGAGCCCGGATTCGTGTACCCGGAGTTCGATCGTCGGATCGAAACTGCCGAACCGAACCCGTCCCTCGACGACCGTCGTTCCCAGCCAGAGTGCAACCAGTGACGTCCAGATGAACGCGCCAACCCAGTTACCGCCGAGGGCACTGAAGACCGCCAAACCGAGCCACGCGACCACCAGGACGCCGTAGAATGCCGGAGACTCAGTTGGCGACCGCTCCCACACCCCGATCGGGTCCGCCCCGACGACGGTCTCGACGTAGCGATCACGTGCGAGAGCCTCGAGCATGTAGGCGACAGCGAAGCCTGCGACTGCGGCCACGAGCGCGGCCCTCCTCGCCGGTGAACTCGAGCCGAACCAGGCGGCACCGCCGAGGAGGGCAAACGGGACGACCGGAACGTACAGCAGGGCACGACGGAGCCTCGAGGGAGCCAGTCGAGCCGGGAGGTCGGAAACCGTACGAGCGAAGCCGGTACCGGCGGCCGTACCGATTCCACTCGCGAGGGCGACGCCAACGAGGACGCCACTCGGGCCGACGCCTGCGGCAAGGAGCAAAACGGCCGTGGTACTCGAGCACATCACAGCGAGGTAGCTAGCCAGCGCGATCTGGAACGGCCGGTTAGACCAGCCGCCTGCGAGAAACTGCGAGGAGGGCAAACTCATACCACTCGGTACTGTTCGTTACGTCAAGTTATTGTCGCTCGGAGTCAGGCATCACCCGGCGTCGCCGCCGAATACTCGGCTTCATCCTCTCGACCGAACGATCGGTTGCGGTAGGTGAGGCCGACGAGCAAGCCGAGGCCGACGAGACGAAGGGAGACCGTAATCGAGAACATCGTCAGCGCCGAGGGGATCCCAGCTAGCCCCAACAGTCCCTCGAGGACCAAAAGCGGAACTTCGGGTACCATAAGCAAGATCGAGGAGACCGAGTAGAGGCCGCGTTCGGCGAGTGTCGCCCTCGAGTACTGGTAGCCGATGATCGTCACGCCCAGCGCGTAGACGCCGAGGAACATCCCGGCGACGGGGATCACGACGTTGGGGACGACGAAGCCGATGTCGGTGACGTCAGCCCAGGTCATGAGGTCCCCATCGCGGTGAAGCAAGATTCCCTGGGAGAAGACGAACGCGAAGGGGACGAGCACCTTGTTCAGCGACAACAAAAAGGCAATCGCCGCCGTTTTCATCTCGTCGGCTTTCGCCACGCCGGCCCCGGCGAAAGCGGCAACGGCGACCGGCGGCGTGACGTCGGCCATCAGCCCCCAATACAGGATGTACAGGTGAGCCGCAAGCACGAAGACGCCGGCGGCGTCGAGCGGTGCCTCGAGCATCGCAACGAGGATGATGTACATCGCGGTCGTCGGCATCCCCATCCCGAAGATGATCGAGGCGATGCCGGTCAGGGTAAGCAAGACGAGCATCGAGTCGCCGCTGACCTGGCCGATGAGCGCCGCGAGGTTCGGCCCGAGGCCGGTGACGCTGATGACGCCGGGGACGACGCCTGCGGCGGCGACGGCGACGACGACGGTGGTTGCGGTTCGGGCACCCGAATCCATCGATTTCAGGATAAAGGTTCCAAACCGGTAGGGGCGACTACTGGCGATTTCGGGTTCCCCAACCGCACTAGCACTTCGGGAGGCTGCCTCGTCGACCTGATCGTCGAATCTGAGCAGCGGTGGCGTCGACTGGGAGCGAAGCAGAATAAACACGACGCCGACGAGGATAGCAATCGGCCCCATATCGCCTGCGGTTTCGGCGGCTGCCTCGCCGAACGAAAGCGGCTCGCCCGCCGTCTCGAGGCCACCAGCCATCTGGAGCGTCTCGAGGAGGCCGCCGCCGACGGCGGTGTAGGTAGCCATCGAGGCCAGGGCGAAAACGCCGAGGGTCACAAAGAGCGGAATCTTCGTGCGCTCGTCGTAGGCGGCGACGATGGCGAGCAACGCGATGACGGCGACGATGGTGAGCCAGCCGGCCCGGTTGATCGAGAGGCGGGCGATGACGAGATAATACAGCAGGAGAACTAGCGGGATGAAATAAAACCAGCCGCGTTTCAGCGCCGAGGGGATATCGGGTAACTCAGAACGCGCGAGCCCACCGATGTCGTTTTTGACCGCCTCGAAGTGGACCATCACCCACATCCCAAAGAAGAAAGCGATAGCCGGTAGCGTCGCGGCGATGATCACGTCGGCGTAGGGTGTCCCGGTGAACTCGACGATCAGAAACGCCGCAGCCCCCATTACGGGCGGAAGCATCTGTCCGCCCGAGGAGGCCGAGGACTCGACTGCCCCCGAAAATTCGGGATCGTAGCCCGAACGTTTCATCAGCGGGATCGTAAACGCCCCGGTCGTCACCGTGTTCGCGATCGACGACCCCGAAAGCATCCCCATAAAGCCACTCGAGACGACGCTCGCTTTCGCTGGGCCGCCCTGTCTGGTGCCGGTTGCCGAGTAGGCAAGGTCAATAAACCACTTGCCAGCGCCGGACATCTCGAGGAAGGCCCCAAAGAGGATGAAGATGAAAATGAAACGGACGCTGACGGTGACGGGGGCGCTGTGGACGCCGGCTTCGACGGTGTACCAGAGGTTGTAGATGATCCCACCCCAGGTGCCCGGCTGGATCGAGAGGGCACCGATGACCGAATCCCGGGGGACGAGATAGCCCCAGCGGGCGTAGATAATAAAAAGGGCAACCAGCGAGGCGAGGATAAGCCCGAGCGACCGGCGGGTTGCCTCGAGGACGAGGACCATCCCGAGGACGCCGAGGACGAACGCTGCCGAGACCTCGTCGGCCGGAATCCCAACTGCAGCGAGGCCAACGATCACCGGCTCGAGGAAAAAGAACACCTCGTGGAGGCCCTGGGTATCGTCGAATCGGTGGACGGCAATCTGGCGAATCTCGTCGAAGTTAGTCGCGATGTAGTACGCCGGCAACGTTGCGAGGACGGCTAACAGCGCGTCGACGGGCGTGATTCGGTTCATTTCGCGGTCGACCGCCGCCCAGCTCACGAACCGAGCGAGTCTATCCGTCGCTTGCGCCAGGGGGTGGTTGTCGCCAAATCGGGCTCTGGTGGCGGGTGCAACCTGCCCGAGTCGGCGGGCAAACGGGCCCTCACCCCGACTCGTCGGAAAGAGCAAAAAGGCCAGTACGAGCCCGAAGGCGACGTGGATAGCGTTGACCTGTAGCTGTTGGAACCCGATCACCTGAAACTCGCCGACGATTGGCAACCAGCCGCCGAAGGTCGCCCCACGGGCGGCGATCCACATCTGAAACGCCGAGAACGCGATTGCGATCAGCGCGACCAAAAGCGCTGCCAGCCCGCGATGGGACCGTCGGCGCTGGACTTCCTCAACCAACTCTTGCTGTTCGTCCTCGCTTATCCCCTCGTCGTCTCGAGTGTCGATGCTCATGTGCTGGTGTCGGTCGCTGTCGCGAGGTGGTTCGTCCCCGCTGTGGGATCGTTCGGTTCGATCGGGTTCGTTTCGGTTGGGGACACCTGTACCCGCCCTCGAAAGCCATCGACGAGCGTTCGATCGGCAACCGACAGGACGACCTGTCCCTCCGCGATGGCGACTAGGTCGTAGCGCTCGTCACCGACGACGAGTTCGTGACCGGCGACTTCGCCCGGCGATATGGTCAGTTCGTCGTACCGTTCAGTGCCGTAGACCACATAGCCCTCATCGGTGCGCTCGACATCGGTGGGCAACCCAGCGCCAAAAGAGTGAAACACCGATCTGTCGGCCTGCAGAGCGGTCCCGTCGACGACGTAGACGTCTTCGACCGGCGTCTTCTGTGCGCTGTGGGTGTATTCGATCCGCACCTCGGTGCCGTCGTCGACCGGAATCGCACGCACCGTCGTCTCAGCGTCGTCGACCAGAAGCGTCGCGTCGGCGGAGACAGTCGTGGCGACAGCCACAGCTCCGGACAGTCCGAGGAGAGACGCCCCAAATTGCCGCCGTGATACTCGTTTCACAATCGCAGTCGATGTCAGTCGATTCGAGGCCGAAACCGATGGGCGATCGGACCGTCGGTTCTCCCGCTACTCATCGAAGTACGCCGCCGCTCCCGGATGGAGGTCGATCGGCATGCCGTCCTGTGCGGTCTCGACGTCGATGAAATCCGCCTGCGTGGTGAAATCGTCAGTGTTGTCGAACAACGCCGCCGTCACCTCTTCGACGATCTCATCCTCGACGGCCTCGTGTGTCGCGAGCATCGCCTGGACCGACACCGTCTCGACGTCCTCGTCGACGCCATCGTAGGTCCCACCGGGAATGGTGTCCTCGGAGAGCCACTCGGCGTCGGCAAACAACTCCTCTTGGACGCCGTCGGGAATCTCGACGAACGAAATGTCCTGTGTGGCCGAGAGGTCCTCGATCGCACCCAGCGGGTAGCCACCGACGGTAATCGCCGCATCCACGTCACCGTCGCCGATCTGATCGGCTGCCGTTCCGAAGTCGGTGTTCTCCTCAGTAAAGTCCTCGATGCCGGCCGACTCGAGGATCTGCAAGGCGTTGACCTGCGTCCCGCTACCGAGGTCGCCCGTGTTCACGCTCGCCCCCTCGAGGTCCTCGACGGTCTCGATATCCGAATCCTCCTGGGTGACAATGTGGATCGTCTCCGGGTACAGCGAGGCGATCCCCCGAAGATTGTCGATCGGCTCACCCTCGAACTCCTCGAGTTCGACCCCATCGTGGGCGAAAAAGGCAATGTCGTTTTGGACAAGTGCCAGTTCGACGTCCTCGCGGCCAAGCGTTGCAACGTTCTCGACGCTTGCACCAGTCGAGCGAACCGTCACCCCGTGGGGCGTCTGGTCTTCGACGATCGTTTTCATGTCGCCAGCAAGCGGGAAGTAGGTCCCCTCGGTCCCACCGGCGTCGAGTGTCAGTACCTCGCCGTCACCCTCGGGTTCGGCCTCGAGTTCGTCTTCGTCCCCGTCGTCGTCGACGTCGTCGTCTTCTTCCTCATCTTCGTCTTCGACGGCGTCGTCGCCAATACAGCCAGCTAACGTTGCGATTCCGGCAATCCCGGTGGCGGCAACGAATTGCCGCCGTTTGATATCTTGCACCATGCCAGTATTTACCTCATCCGGAGTATTAATATATTCTCCGGTTCGCGGAGGGCGACGTTCCGTCGAAGGAGTCTGGTATACACCCGTTGACAGTTACAGGTCAACGGACGTGACCCGGAGATTCCCGTTTGGAACCATCGTTCGTCCGCACATCCCGATAAAATCTCTCTTCTACCTTAAGAGTTCGCCATTCAGAATACGATCATCCAGAAACGATGCGGAAACGTTTACCAGTAGAACGTTAATGATTGGTTTTTTCTAACTTGGGCAGATCTAGAGATACAGCGAGAGTGCCTCGGGGTCGTCCGAAAACCGCCGGTTTCGCGGACATCGCGAAGCGTTGTTTCACTCAGTCATGAGAATCGAAGATTCTCGAACGACTTGACTCCGAGGTACTTCACGCTCCAACGGCCTGGAAGGGGTGTCCCGTCTCATTCTATCGGACGGACCTGTGTGATCGCCGTCTCGGGACGGTGATCAACGACGGACGTCCGGCAGTATCAGGACCGCTCCGCTGCTGGCTCGAGGAGGGTGTGTCGGTGAAATCCTTGCGGTTGGGGCCATCGAACGCTGAATCGATCAGGTCGTCCGAAACGCCCGATCGCCGGCGTCGCCCAGGCCGGGAACGATAAAGCCGTTCTCGTCGAGTCGGTCGTCGATCGACACCGTTAGCAGGTCGGCCTCTGGAACGGCCTCACCAACCCGAAGCAGGCCGTCAGGAGCCGACACCGCAGAGAGGACGATAAGATTTTCTGGGTCGCCAGAACTCTCGATGACGTGCTCTAAGACCGTACACATGGTACTTCCCGTCGCAAGCATCGGATCGGCGACGATTACCGTATCTTCCTCGTGGATCTCGGGCAGTTTGACGTAGTCGACGGTGATGGGAAACGAACCATCCTCGGTTCGGCCGGCTTCCTCGTCGCGGCTGGCGCTGATGACGCCCTGTCTTGCCCGCGGGAACGCCTTTAGGAGGCCTTCGACAAAAGGCGTCGCCGCCCGCAAGACGTTGATGATGACGACATCCTCGAGTCCGCGCACCCGCTCGCCCATTGTGGGCTCGAGGGGGGTTTCGATCGCTGTATACTCGGTTTCCATCCGGCCATCGATGATCTCGTAGCCACAGATCCGCCCGAGTTTGACCAGGCCCTTTCGGAAGCTCACCTGTTCTGTCTCGATGTCACGTAACTGTGAGAGGGTATCTTTCGCCAGTGCGTGGGTGACGAGATATGCGTTCTCGCGGTCTTCGATCGCCATACTCGAATGCGCGCCCGCTTAGTAGTTCATGGTATCGGTCCACTACGGCGGCTGACGGGCAGTCGCCGACGGGTCGCCACAGCAAGGAAGTTTATGTCGGTCGACGCCCTACCGAGCGCCCAGCCGAATGGAAGAGAGTATCTCGGGATTTAAGATTCGTGGCGACTGGGGCGACGTCGTCGAACACGGCGAACGGATTACACGCGCGTTGCGTGATGCCGGCGTCCACGACCCCGACGGCGACTTCGAGGCCCGGCTTGCCCGCGCGTTCGAGGAGTGGGACGAGTGGCGACCCAAAGCCCACGAAACCCTCGAGTCAGACGTCAACGAGAAAACGGCAGAACAGGCCCACGTCGAGGAGGGAAAAGGTGAAAAAGCAGGTAAACGTCCCGACCAGGATATCAAAACCGCCGGCGAGAAACTATCCGAATCGTACGAACAACTCGAGGACGACGACGCCGAGGCGGCCGTCGACAACTGGAAGGAGTCGATCGATTATGTCGCGCGGGCGGCCGATTCGGCAGGCCGGAAGGCACTCCGTCGGGTCGAGGATACGGTCTATCAGAACGTGATGACCCAGCTTGCACCCTACTACTTCGACAACGAACTCATCAGTGCCAACGTCCAGCAGTCGACGCGCAACGGAAACAACGGCGAGCAGTTCGTCTTCGAGGTAAACGTCAACGATGACGTACTCAAAGCCGACGTGTCGGATCGACTCGCCGAGTTCGACGACGAAATCGACCGCTGGCACGTCGAAGTCGAGAAGGATACCGAAGCCGCCGAAGCGATCGAGGGCGCAGAGCCACCGCCAAAACCCGACGACACCTCACGATCGACGACAAACTGACCGTTCGAGCCGACAGCGCTTAGAGACAGGTCGGCACACACTTGTAGGGGCCACCAGTATGGGCCGATAGATGGTCGAACTCGCGACGCTTGCGACGTTTCTGGTCGCCGCAGTCGCCAGTCTGTTTATGGCCTGGTCGATCGGTGCCGGCTCG
>LKMM01000105.1 GCA_001563885.1 Natrialbaceae archaeon B1-Br10_E2g27 | reverse complement strand
TCGATCGCAGACTCCAACTCGTCGGCGATTGCGCTCCCTCGAGAGACCTGAATTTCCCCGCCACGGCTCACCGTCGCGGTAAAGAGGTATTCGCCGCCGGCCTGGACTTCGACGGTTTCGCCGTGGTTGCCCTCGACTGGGATGACGATGTGTCTCGAGGTCACTTCAGGGGTGACGAGTTGGCCGGTTCCACCGCCTGCAGCGCCACCGCCCGACGAACCGCCGCCGCTCGAGCCGTAGTTGGGGTTTTCGTCGTGGGTGCGGACGTCGATATCGATTCCTAAGCGGTTTTCGATATCGGTGATCCGGCCGCCGCCTTTGCCGATCACACTCGAGATATCGCTTTCTTCGACGTAGACCACCGCCCGATTTCCGTTTTTGAGTTGGACGTCGACGTAGCCCCGGGCAATCGAGCGGATCTCGCGTTCGATCTCCTGTTTGGCGATGCGGTCGACGCCGGAGTCGCTTCCGGGGCCGCCCTCGTCGTCTTTCAGCGGGACGGTGACGACCTGTCGGTTGAAGGTATAAATTTCGTACTCGGGTTCGCCGGTCTCGAAATTTGTCACCTGGATGACGGGTCGGGCGAGGTCCTCTTCGGTGAGCCCCGCCGGGACTTTCACTTCGGTCCGGACGTCGTAGACGGTGTGGACCTCACCAGCCTCGACGTAGACGACGGTGTCGACGACCTGGGGAATCATCCCGAGTTCGACACGGCCGACGAGTCGCTGGAGGGCGTCGATCGGACGGGTGGCGTGGACGACGCCGATCATGCCGACGCCGGCAAGCCGCATATCCGCAAAGACCTCGAAATCGTCGGTCTTGCGAACCTCATCGTAGATGGTGTAATCGGGCCGGACCATAAGCAGGGCATCGGCGGTTTTTTCCATCTCTCCAGCCAGTTCGGTGTACTGGGTGATCTCGGGACCGACCTGCAGATCCCGCGGCTTTTCCATCGTCTTGACCGCATAATCGTTGTCGTTGATAAACCGGGCGACCGCCTGGGCAAACGTCGACTTACCAGCGCCGGGTGCCCCCGAAATCAGGACGCCGCGCTGGCGCTCGAGCAGCCGGTCTTTCAGTTCTGTGGCGTTCTCGTAGTCGTCGAGATCGGTCTGGGCAATCGGTCTGACGGCAGTGATCTCGATGCCATCGGCGAAGGGTGGCCGACCGACAGCGATCCGGTAGTCCCGAAACTGGACGATCTTCATCCCCGGCTCCGAAAGCTCGAGAAAGCCCTCCGGAGACTCCTTGGCTGCATCGACGATTTCGCGGGCGTACTCGTCCATCGTCGCTTCCTCGAGTGGCTCGTCGGCGATTGGCTCGTAGTGCATCGAGCCGAGGTCGCCCCGTTTGGCCATCGGGACGGCCCCTGTTTTCAGGTGGACGCTCATCGTGGTGTCATCGAAGTAGTTTTCGACGGTCAGCGTCTCTACCCGCCGCACCTCCGGAGAGACGTGGACGACCTCGAGTCCTTTCGCTTCGGCCACCTCGGCCTGGACGACGTCGCTCGTAACGAACGTCGCATCGCGTTCCTCGGCCAGATCGCGGATCAGCGCGTCGATCTCGCCTTCGGAAGCGTGGCCGCGTTCGATCGCACTCGGTCGCTCACCGATGTACTCGAGGTCGATAACGCCATCGTCGGCGAGTTCGGCGAGGCGTTTGAGCTCTTCTAGGCCGTCCCAGCCGCTCTCGATACCGTCGTTTGCCTGTGCCTCGAGTTCTGCGACGACCGCCTCGGGGACCGAGATGGTCGCTCCGTCGAACTGCCCATCTTCTACCTCCGCCGAGACGCGGCCGTCGATGACCACGCTCGTATCCGGCACGACGTTCATACCGAGCGCTTCGGCCCCAGCGTGTAAAAGACTGCGGGAGGGCGTCGATCAGTCCTCGGCCGATGTTCCTGTCTCGTGGGATCGTTCACAGTTTCTTATATAACCCGTCGAGCATGAACAGGTATGCAGCCGGAAGCGACGTTCGGTCATGGGGGATTGAACGCCTTCGTCGATGTCGATGAACTGCTTTCCCGCCTCGAGTTAGACGACAAGGAGATCGCCTGGCGAAAATCGTTCATCGAGTTCGACGAGACAGATGAAAAACGACTGGATGATCTCGAACCGCTCTTTCGGGCGAATCAAGAACAGATCGCAGAGGAGTTCTACGAGAACCTGCTGCAGTACGACCAGGCTATAGACGTCATCGAGCGATCCCCGAAAGGCGTCGAATCACTCAAACAGACCCAGCGTGCATACCTGGTCTCGCTTGCGACCGGCTCCTATGATGAGGCGTACTTCGCCAACCGGGCCCGGATCGGAAAGCTCCACGAACTGCTCGATATGCCGCTGAAACAGTACGTCGGACAGTACGGCGTCTACTACAATCTCATCTTCAATCGGTTAAACGACCGTATCCAGAAACAGGTCCTCGAGGCCATAGAAGAGTGGGCCGAAGACCAACACGACGAGCAAGGGGGGATCGAAAGCGTCGCCAGTATGCTTGGATTCGGCGAAAAAGACGAGGGTCCGACGATCGACGAGGCGTTCGAGTCGACGGTTCGAGACGCCATCGACGACGGCATGATGGATCTGCTCTCTGTGTTACGAATACTCAACCTCGATATGCAGATCGCCGTCGAAACGTACGTCGACTCCTATGCCCAGCGTCTCGAGCGCTCGCTCGAACAGCGCCAAAAACTCGCTCGCGAGGTGGAAGCCGACGTCCAACAGCCACTCGATGGGTTACACGAGGTAAGCGAGACGACCGCGAACAAAGCCGAAGCGATCAGCAGCCACACCACCGCCCAGGCGAACGCGGTCAATCGCGCCGCCGGTGAACTCCAGGAGATCAGCGCAGCCGTCGAGGAAGTCTCGGCCGTTGCACAGTCGGTTAGCACCCAGAGCGAACGAGCCGAACAGCTGGCTTCAGCCGGTGCCAAGTCGGCAGACGACGCCTTAGACGAACTCGAGGCGATCGAAGCGGCGACCGAACGGGTCGCCGAGGCTGCCGAAGATCTCGAGTCTCGAACCGACGAGATCGATCGCGTTCTCGACCAACTTTCCGACCTCGCCCATCGGACGACGTTGCTGGCGACAAATGCGAAAGTCGAATCGAACCGAACGGGGGACGGAACGGCAGCCCTCGAGATCATCGCCGAGGAGGTTCGGTCGTTCGCCACCCAGACGAAATCCGATCTCTCGGCGATCGAGAATGCGATGGAGGGCGTTCACGACGACGTCGAGGTAACGATCGAGGCAGCAAACGACGTCGTCGATCGTGTTGATGAGGGTTCAAAACAGGTCAAAGAGACTGTCGGGTCGTTCGAAACGGTCCATGACGCAGCAAGACAGACTGCCGCCGGGATGGACGAGGTTGCCACCGCGTCGAACGAACAGGCCGAAAGCGTCGTGGTGACCGCCGATACCGTCGAGGAGATATCCGAAAGCGCAAATCAGTTATCTGCGGTCGCCGAGTCACTCGCGGCAGCAAGCGAACAGCAGGCCGCAACGATCGCAGAGATTCGTGAGACCGTCGTTCGGCTAAGCGACGACGAGCCCGAAGACAAGCAACCAGTGTACGAACGAATCGCTTAGCGATCTTCGTTTGTCGGCAACCGTTTGAATATTGATAGCAGTTTCGTGCTGAATTGCAGGTACTTACTTACCGAATCAAACCAATGATTCCCAGGTATGCAACCGGAAGCAACGTTCGGGCACGGGAAACTGAACTCAGTTATCAATGGTTCGGAATGTATCGACCGACTCGAGTTAGACGACGACGAGATCGCCTGGCGAAAATCGTTCATTGGGTTCGACGAAGACGACGAAAAACGACTGAGCGACCTCGAGGCGCTTTTTCGTGCGAGAAAAGAACGGATTGCAAACGACTTCTATGAAAATTTGCTCCAGTACGACCAGACCGTAGACGTCATCGAACGATCGCCCAAGGGCGTCGAGTCGCTCAAACAGACCCAGCGTGCGTATTTGGTGTCGCTTGCGACTGGCTCTTACGACCAGGCGTATTTTGCCAACCGGGCCCGGATCGGAAAGCTTCACGAACTGCTCGATATGCCGCTGAAACACTACGTCGGACAGTACGGCGTCTACTACAACCTACTCCTTGAGGAATTAAATACCCGTGTCCAGCAGCAGGTTTTAGAGGCCATCGAAGAGTGGGCCGACGACCAACAGGAGGACTCGAGCGGATTGGGGGGTGTCGCCAGTGCGCTCGGATTCGGTAGCGAAGCGGACGGACCAACGATCGACGACAGTTTCGAATCGACAGTTCGGGAGGCCATCGACGACGGCATGATGGACGTTCTTTCCGTCCTGCGGCTGCTCAATCTCGACATGCAGGTTGTCGTCGAAACCTACGTCGACTCCTATGCAAAACGGTTAGAGCAGTCACTCGAGCGACGGCAACAACTCGCTCGCGAGGTCGAAGCCGACGTGCAACTCCCACTCGATGAGTTACACGAGGTGAGTGAAACGACCGCGAACAAAGCCGAAGCGATCAGCAGCCACACCACCACGCAAGCAAACGCGGTCAGTCGCGCCGCCGGTGAACTCCAGGAGATCAGTGCAGCCGTCGAAGAAGTCTCAGCCGTTGCCCAATCGGTCAGCGCCGAGAGCGAACGAACCGAACAGCTGGCCGCAGCGGGCGCGAGATCGGCAGGTAACGCCTTGGACGATCTCGAGGCGATCGAAGCGGCGACCGAGCAGGTCGCAGACACAGCGGCGGACCTCGAGGCACGAACGGACGAGATCGACCAGATTCTCGAGCGACTCCAGGAGCTCACCCAGCGGACGACGATGCTGGCGACGAACGCGAAACTCGAATCGAACCGAACCGAATCCGAAGACGCGACGATGAATGTCGTCGCCGACGAAGTTCGGTCGTTTGCCACCCAGACCAGATCAGATCTTGCGGCGATCGAGACGGCGATCGAGGGGATTCGTGAGGATGTCGAACAAACAGTCGAAGCGGCAGATGAGGTCGTCGACCGCGTCGAAGACGGCACGACACAGCTCAAAACGACTGCACGGTCGCTCAAACGGGTTTACGAGGCAGCCGAAGCGACTGCGTCGGGAATGGACGAGGTCACAGCAGCCTCGAGCGAGCAGGCCCACAGCGTTACGGTGACGGCCGATACCGTCGAGGAACTCGCAGAGAGTGCCGATCAACTCGCTGGACTCGCGGAGTCACTCGCCGCCGCAAGCGAAGAACAAACCGCATCTATCTCCGAAATTCGTGATACCGTCGTTCGGTTGAGCAACGATCAACCCGAACCGCCCGAACCTGTGTACAAACAGGTGACGTAACCGCCAGACACCGCTTGGCTCCCGTCGATTGGACCGTACGTCGAGGCCACTTCGCCGGCAGCCACTCTCAAGAAGACGATGCGTTCAACAGCCTGCCAGCCCAATGGCCGCTATGTCCGTCGTCGACCTGACCCGCAAGTTGGTGTCGGTGCCGAGCCACGAAGACGAAACCGCCGCCGGAGACGTCATCGAGCGCTGGCTACAAACGGAGACCGACGCCGAGGTTCGCCGGGACGACGTTGGCAACGTAATCGCAAGCCGTGGGAGCGACGCGGCGTCTCTTGCACTCGTTGGCCACCACGATGTGGTCGCTCCCGGCAAAGGGCAGGTAACTGACGACGGCGAGTACGTAATCAGCGAAGGTGACGGCCGCCTCTATGGCCGCGGCACGGCAGATATGAAAGGAGCCGTCGCCGCTGCCATGCTCGCCTTTCGGGACGTGAATCCGGCCGGCGAACTCGTTTTCGCGAGTTTCGTCGGCGAGGAAGTCGGCGGTGTCGGTGCCCGCCACGCCATCGAAGACGGGTTTGGGCCCGACTACGCTATCGTCGGCGAGGGCTCGACCGGTTACTCCGCTCCCGGCGTCACCGATGTCGCAATCGCCCACAAGGGTCGCCGAGGCAGTACGATCACTGCCTACGGACAGGCGTCACACGCGAGCGAACCCGACGCCGGCATGAACGCCATCTACCGGGCAACAGAGGCCGTCTCTACCGTCCGTGACCTCGAGCGGCCAGTTCTCGAAGTCGCCGGCACCCGCCTCGAGGGAAGCGTCGTCGTCACCGAAATCGATGGCGGGACGGCGATGAACGTCGTCCCCGACCGCTGTAGGATCACCGTCGACGAACGAACTGTCCCCGGCAAACGGACGTCCCTCGAACGTGTCGAGACGATCGAGGGCGTCGAGTGGTCGGTCGATCAGGACCTCCCACCGATGCGGTGTGACGACGACGCCTTCGCCGAGACCGTCCTCGAGGCGGCCGACGTCGCCCAGTCAGGTTCGCCACAACTGGTGACGAAACCCCACGCGACCGATGCCGGCTGGCTCGCCGACGCCGGCACCGAGTGTGTCGTCTGTGGTGCGGCCGAACCCGGCGAGGCCCACACCGCCACCGAAAGTGTCTCTCTCGAGGTGATAGAACGGTGTTATGAGATCTACCGACGGGTCGCGGAAACGTGGCCACAGTGAGGATCAATCGCGGCGTGGCTCTGCAGTCTCGGTCGACTCCTCGGGCGAATCGGTCGCTGATGCTTCCGGCGAACAGGTAGGTGACTTTTCGAGGGCGACGATTGCCTGACTTTCACAGTTTGGACAGGTTTCGTGTTTGGTATGAAAACGCTCGCCACAATTCTCACAGGCGTAGCTCGTCGATTCATCCGCGGCCCGTTTTGCCTCGTGGGTAAACTCGCCGACTTTCTTTCCCAGATCTTCGAAAAATCCCATCAGTCATAGTACTCGGTCGAGTCGGATAACGGTTCGCCGGCGCGTGAAGCCGGCGGTCGCTACTCGACCGAGATATTGTCCGCGTCTTCGCCGTGAACGCCGGGTGCATCATCACCGTCTTCGGACTCGTCGCTGCCATCGTCGGCCGTCTCCGCGTCGGATCGGTCGACGATCCACTCGAGTTCGAGTTCAAGTTCGATCTCGTCGCCCTCGTCGGTCGGCTCACGTTCGAGTTCGACCTCGTACTCGAGGGTCTCACCCGGTGGCTCGACGGTGACGTTCTCGTCGCCGACGGCAATCGTCAACGAGTCGCCGGCCTCTAACTCGTCGGCGATCGCCCGGAGCGAGGCAGCCACGTCCGAACGCGACCGTTCGAGTTCGATATCGAGCAGTTCGACTTCGTCGTCGTAATCGTCCTCGGACATACGCGCGTGAATACGTCGGCTTTAGAAAAATAGTTCCCCCGTTGGACAGCCGACTCGAGCACACAGCGGGCTTATTCTCCCAGAGAACATAGCTCGGCTATGACAAACTGGCGTGCGGTGGTACTCGGATTTCTGGTGGCGACGGTCCTCGGGCTACTCGGACTGTCGGCTCCCGGCGTTGGCCAGCTCGCAGCCGGATTGATCGGTGGCTTCGTCGCCGGCTACATCGCTGGCGGTGGCCTCGCACGCGGCTTCTGGCATGGCCTGCTCGCGGGCGCACTCGGCGGCATCGTCGTGGGCGTGTTGATCGGACTCGTCGTCGCCATCGCCGGCTGGGCGGGTGGGCCGGCCGGCGGTGCAATCACCGGAATCGCCGGTCTCGGCATCATCGGTGCGAGTGTCATCCTCGCGTTCGTGTTCGCCCTCGAGAGCGCGCTTGCGGGAGCGATCGGCGGGCTATTCAACGACTGATCTTAGGCGCTATTCGATCCCCAACTCAGCCTCGAGGACGTCGTACTCCGGAAAATCCGGCCACTCGCGTGCGACCCAGACGGCCGCGACGGTCAGATCCGACTCGAGGGCGAGGACGGCCGGTCGGGGCTCGCTGATACCGTCCATGCCATCCAGGTCGTTGACGATGCCGTAGGTCTCAGCAATCTCGTTTGCCGGATCGCTGAAAAACGGAAACGGATACTCGTTGTCGGCGAGGAATCGTTTGATTGCATACGGCGAAGAGATGGTTATGCCGACGAGTTGGCCGACCGCATCGTGCCAGCCCCGGTCGTGGAGTTCATCGCCGACGTACTTGCCGACGAACGAGCCGACCATCGGCGTGA
>LKMM01000104.1 GCA_001563885.1 Natrialbaceae archaeon B1-Br10_E2g27 | reverse complement strand
GCGGAGGTAAAAGCATGAGCACAAACGAAAACAGAGATCAGTTTCGACCCGACGGCCACGAAAACGACCACTTCCTGCTGACAACCGTCGTTGGCTCCTATCCGAAGCCAAAGTGGCTAAATCGTGCGAAAGAGCTCTTTGAGGACCCCGACCACAAGTTCGACGCCGACGATTACGACGAAGCGAAAGACGACGCAGCACGGCTCATCACGCAAGAACACGACCGTGCCGGCTTGGACGTCGTCGTCGACGGCGAGATGCGTCGAAACGAGATGGTCGAGTTTTTCGCCCACCGAATCGAGGGATACGAGTTCAACGGCCCCGTCAAGGTCTGGGGACACAACTACTTCGATAAACCGTCCGTCGTCAGTGACGTCGAGTACACCGACAGCTGGCTCGTCGATGAGTACGAGTTCACCGCGAGTGTCACCGACCGCCCGGTGAAGGTGCCTATTACCGGCCCCTATACGCTTGCCAACTGGTCGTTTAACGAGGCCTACGACGATGACGACGAACTCACGCTTGCACTCGCCGATCTGGTCAACGAAGAGATCGAAAAGCTCGTCGAGGCCGGCGCTCGCTACATCCAGATCGACGAACCCGCACTCGCGACGACCCCCGACGACCACGCCATCGTCGGTGAAGCCCTAGAGCACATCGTCGCCGACATCCCCGAGGAGGTCCGTATCGGGCTGCACGTCTGTTACGGTGATTACTCGCGGATCTACCCCGAAATTCTGGAGTTTCCCGTCGACGAGTTCGACTTAGAACTCGCAAACGGCGACTACGACCAACTCGACGTCTTCAAAGACCCCGAGTTCACCGCAGACCTCGCACTCGGCGTCACCGACGTTCACGTTGCCGAAGCCGAATCGGTCGAACAGATCGAAGAAAACATTTTGAAAGGCCTCGAGGTCGTTCCTCCAGAGCAACTCGTCGTCTCGCCTGACTGCGGCGTCAAGTTGCTCCCGCGTGAGGTGGCCTACGGCAAGATGGCGAATATGGTCGAAGCCGCCCGCAACGTCGAGGCTGCCTTAGATGAGGAACGCATCGACATCGAACGCGGAGCCCCGACGGCCGCCGGGAACTAACCTCCACGAACTGCTGAGGAAATCTACGCGATTTACCCTCGGGGCATCTCTGTAGATCGGGGCGTTGTGGCCGCTGGCCCGTTCTTTCATACGGACTGATACTATCGGACGGAACTATGTGAAGGTTTTCGCCACTCCGGGGCGGCGAAAATCTTTCACGACGTACGTCCGGCAGTATGAGATCCCCGTCTGTCAACTGACTGAATACCCCTCGTGAGATAACCACAAATTATGCCGACTACATGGTGTATTATACTGGGTAATACATTACTACGAAACACGTATGCAAGAAGATATCCCGATCCTGCGTCTCTCGCCCGCTCGATCGTCTGCGACGACGGAGGGCAACCGATGACGGCACTTCGAGACCAGTTCAGACCGATCGACCATCCACACGACCACTTTCTTATGACGACCGTGGTCGGAGCCTATCCGAAGCCGAAGTGGCACCATCGGGCCCGTACTTCGTTCGAGGATTCGACGACCGACTTTGGACGACCGAAGTGGGAGATGTCGAAAGATGATGCCGCTCAACTCGTCACCGGCGAACACGAACGAGCGGGGCTCGATGTCGTCACCGACGGCGAGATGCGACGAAACGAGATGGTCGAGTTCTTCGCAGAACGCATCGAAGGCTATGAGTTCAACGGCCCAGTGAAAGTCTGGGGGCACAACTACTTCGATAAACCGAGCGTCCACAAAAAAGTCGAGTACGGCGACAGCTGGCTCGTCGATGAGTACACGTTCACCAGTAGCGTCGCCACCAGACCGATAAAGGTGCCGATCACCGGCCCCTACACGCTCTCGAAGTGGGCGTTCAACGAAGCCTACGATACTACGGCTGGGCTTGCTGGTGACGTCGCCGAACTGGTCAACACCGAGGTGTTGAAACTCGTCGACGCCGGTGCTCGCTACATCCAGATCGACGAACCAGCGCTCGCGACGACGCTCGAGGATCACGCGATCGTTCGTGACGCACTGGAAACTGTCGTCGCGGGCGTTCCGGACGACGTCTACCTCGGGTTGCACGTCTGTTATGGTGATTACTCGCGGATTTACCCTGAAATCCTCGAGTTTCCGGTCGACGAGTTCGACCTCGAACTCAACAACGGCGACTACAGCCAGATCGAGGTGTTCAAAGAGCCATCGTTTACGAAAACACTGGGGCTGGGTGCGGTCGATGTTCACTCCGCCAAGGTCGAGTCTGTCGCGGAGATTAAGTCCAATATTAAACACGGACTCGAGGTCGTTCCGCCCGAACAGCTGACGATCAGTCCCGATTGTGGCTTGAAGCTCCTGCCACGGGACGCTGCGTTCAAAAAATTACAGAATATGGTTACGGCCGCTCGAGAAGTTGAATCCGAACTCGATGACGGGATCATCGAACCCGCTTCTAAGGTCACGGCTGCTGGCGATTAGCCGCGTTCGGGCCTTCTCTCTTTGAAGTACTAGGCTGAGGACACCGACGAGAGCGTCGAAGATCTGTGATCCATGTTGTCTGCTACTCCGATATCCCGGCATTGCACCGGCACACCATCCGTTCTAGTTTAGACGCTTTCACTCGGCTTCGCTTCCGGATCGGATCGATCCATTCAGGCGTTTCTCGAACGCTACGTCGAAGATGTCTACGCACTCGATGACGAACGAGGAGGGCGTCTCGTCGAGGCGACGACAGAACAAATCGCTGCCGAAGCTGCTTTATATCTCGGTGTTCGCTACTATAGTACCAATTCGAGTCGACAATCGAGAAGAACGGAAAACGCTCCGTTATACGACGCTCTCGAAGTCCTCGAGCGAGTAGGCGGGTTCGGCACCGCGCCGGTCGAGCACTTCGTTCGAGAGCAGCCAGTAGACGACCGACAGCGCCTTGCGACCCTTGTTGTTCGTTGGGACAACCAGATCGACGTTGCTGACCTGGTTGTTCGAGTCACACATCGCGATGACCGGGATGCCGACGGTGATCGCTTCTTTGACGGCCTGGGCGTCACCGATCGGGTCGGTGACGACGAGGACGTCGGGTTCGATGTAGCCGTCGTATTTGGGGTTGGTGAGCGTTCCGGGGATAAACCGGCCTGTGCGGGCTCGAGCGCCGACGGCTTCGGCGAACTTCTCGGCGGGGAACCGTCCGTACTGTCGGCTCGAGGTGACCAGGATCTGTTCTGGGGCGTAGTTCGAGAGGAAGTCCGCGGCGGTTCGGATCCGCTGGTCGGTCTTGCCGACGTCTAAGACGTAGAGGCCGTCGGTTCTGACCCGGTGGATAAACCGCTCCATGTCCGCCGTCTTCTGTTGGGTGCCAATGTGGACACCGGCACCGAGGTAGTCCTCGACGGGGATGAGCAGATCGGCCTCCTCGTCTTCCATGACGTCGTCGTCGAGCGTTGGCTCGACGTCGTCTGTTTCTTCGGCCGCTGCGTCGGCGGACTGTTCGTCGGCTGGCTCGACGTCTTCGGCGGGGTCGGCGGCGGGGCCAGCACCTTCTGCTGGCTCCTCGTCGATCTCCGCCTCTGCGGCGTCGAGCCCTTCCTGGGTCGCGTCGTTTTCTGTCATGTCGCGTCGTCTGCGATTCGGATGAGTTCGTTCAGTTTGGCGGTTCGCTCGCCACCGACGGCACCGGTTTTGATAAACGGTACGTCGGCTGCGACGGCGAGGTGTGCGATGGTCGCATCTTCAGTTTCGCCCGAGCGGTGAGAGACGACCGAGTCGTAGCCGTTTTTCGTTGCGAGTTCGATCGCGTCGATCGTATCAGAAAGCGTCCCGATCTGGTTTGGCTTGATCAGGATGCTGTTAGACGAGCCCTGCTCGATACCGGTAGCTAAGCGCTCGACGTTCGTCACGTAGAGGTCGTCGCCACAGATGAGTGTCTGGTCGCCGACTTCGTCGGTCAGTTTGGCGAAGCCTTCAAAGTCGTTTTCGTCGAGGGGGTCTTCGACGTAGACGAGATTCCACTCGCGGACGAGCTCTGCGATGTACTCGATCTGTTCGTCGGTGTCACGTTCGGTATCGGAGTACTGGTAGGTGCCACTTTCCTCGTCGTACATCTCTGCGGCAGCGACGTCGAGTCCGAAGCCGATCTCGAAGCCGACGTCGTCTGCGACCTGCGAGACGGCTTCGTCGACGATTTCGAAGGCTTCGCTGTCGTCGATCGAGGGAGCCCACGCCCCTTCGTCACCTTTGCCACACGCAATGTTTCGCTCGTGAAGTAAGTCGGCGATCGTGGCGTGGATCTGTGCGTTCGCGAAGACGGCGTCTTCGACGTTCGGTGCGCCGATCGGGGCAACCAGAAACTCCTGGATGTCGGTCGCGTCGGCGGCGTGTTCGCCGCCACCGATGACGTTTCCGAGTGGTGTCGGGAAGTTCTCACCGCGGAACGCCCCACCCAGATGCTGGAACAGAGGCGCACCGAGAACGTCGGCACCGGCTTTCGCGGCGGCCATCGAGATGGCGACTGCGCTGTTAGCACCGATCTTCGAGAAGTCATCGGTGCCATCAGCAGCACGAAGAATTCCGTCGACTTCGCGCTGGTTGCCCGCGTAGGCTTCACCGACGAGCCGAGGAACGGCGTGTTCACGGGCTGCGGCGATCGCTTCGTTTGCCGGGCGTTCGATTGCTTCGTACTCGCCGGTTGAGGCCCCACTGGGGGCAGCCCCACGGCCGAAGCCACCACTCTCGGTGATGACGTCAGCTTCGACCGTCGGATTTCCGCGCGAGTCGACGATGCGTCGGAGTCGGATGTCGGTAATGAGTGTCATTTCTTCCCTCGTTTGACGGTAAATGGCAACGCGCCAGCGTCGTACTCTTCGGCAGCAATCAGGATCGGCTCGGTCTGGTCGCTCTCGATCAATACCGGAGCCCCATACGATACCTGCAGCGCTCGTGCACCGAGGATCCGGGCTTTCTCGTAGCGATTGTGACGTTGCTGTTGCATATTACTGGTATGGGGAGACGACGTCGACGAGATCACGGTGACTGACGAGCATCCGCCGACAGCAATAGCGGTCGACACCGAGATCATCTAAGACCTCCTGTGGGTCTTCGTCGCCCTCGTTTGCTCGCTCGTCGTATGCTTCCCAGTGTTCGCCGACCACGTTACCACAGGTGAAACACCGAACCGGTACCATCATAGCTGAATCACTAGCGGTAGGATTTCTGGTAGCGTGCCCGAGCACCCGGGCCGCCCCACTTTTTCGGTTCGGACTGGCGAACGTCGTTGACCAGCAGCGAGCGATCGAACTCCATGAACGCATCGCGGAGTTCGGCATCGTTCGTATGCTGGACGATACCCCGGGCGATAGCCGTTCGCACCGCATCGGCCTGGCCGCTGATCCCGCCGCCGTTGACACGGACGTCGATATCCATCTCGCTTCGCAACTCCTCGCCGACGATACGAAACGGCTCGAGCATCTTGAGTCGGGACATCTCGGGTTCGACGAGTTCAACTGGCTGGGAGTTGATTCGGACCCGGCCGTCGCCTTCGTGAACCGTCGCGCGGGCGACGGCCGTTTTCTTCTTTCCGCTCGTGTTCGTTACCATGTGACGTTAGCTCCGAGTTGTTCTGCGACTTCGCCTAAGTGGACGAAACGAATGTTCGACAGTCGATCCAGTGAGGTTCCCTCGAGGACTTCGGCCTCGCGGTCGTCATACGGGTTGCCGACGTAGACGCGGACACTCTCGAGTGCCTCCCGTCCACGCGGCTTCTTGTAGGGCAACATTCCCCGAACCGAACGTTTGAAGATCGTATCCGGTCGTCGCGGGTAGTAGGGTCCGCTGTCGGATCCGAGTTGGATTCGTTTTCGGTAGGTCTCGAAGACGTCCTCTTTGTCGCCCGTAATGACGGCGTCTTCGGCGTTGACGATTGCGACCGATTCGCCGGCGAGTGCACGCTGTGCAACCTCGCTTGCGACACGGCCGAGGATGCAATCGCGGGCATCGACGACGACGTCGGCGTCGAATTCGGCGATACTCATGCGATCACCCGTACGTTCGATCCATCGGGGTTTTCTTCGAGCAGTTGCTCGAGCGATACCGGTTTGCCGACCTGTTCGATTTTCGTCTCGGCGGACGCAGAGAAGTCGACGGCCGCGACGGTCACGGACTTCTGTAATGCGCCCGATCCCAGCACTTTGCCGGGAACGACGACGGTCTCTTCTTCGCGTGCGTACCGGTCGATCCGGCCCAGGTTCACCTCGGCGTGGCTCGCCCGGGGCTTCTCGAGTCGGTCCGCAACGTCTCGCCAGACGTCGGCGTCCGCACTGCGGGACGTCGACTTCAGCTCGGCGATGAGGTCGTTGAGCCTCGGATTGGTCTTTGTACTCATTGATATCCTCCAAATTCACAAGGCAGGAGACGGCTGTCTCCGCCGGTGGAATCGAAATTACAAGCGAGAGATCGAACACTCCACGTCCGGTTCGATCTCTCATCGTGACAGAACTGAGGCAGGGAACAGGCTTCAGACCGGTGGGAGCCGATATAGCTCCCGTGGCCGACGCCTATCTGTTTCATTGGTTCGACTCTTCGGTTCGGTCGAGTCGAAAAATGCAGGGAGCAGGATTTGAACCTGCGGACTCCTACGAGACAGCGCCCTGAACGCTGCGCCGTTGGCCAGACTTGGCTATCCCTGCTCGCAGTTCTGCCTACCCGTCGCCCCTTCAAACCCCTTTCGATTCCAACGTGCGACTGGCTTGCGGTCTCGTGGCTTTCGACACCGGCAAGCAGGTCGCGGTGGGGTCGGAGGCGTCGGATCATTCTATAACTGTACGGCGTCTTCGAGGTCGGTTGCGCGGGCTTCGATCGTATCGGCGGCTCGCGTGACGAGTTCCTCGACGCTAAACGAGCCGTCTGTCTCGACGTGGAAGACGAAGGCGTTCGGGACGTCCTCGAGGGAGAGTTCCTTGCCGGGATACCGCTGGCTTAGATCGTGGTCGAACTCGCTTGTCGGAACGAGTTCGCCATCGTCTTCGATGACACCGCGGACAATCTGGGACTCGGGGTCGTCGAACTCCGCGATATCACCGACGACGTCGACACGCTGGAGGTGCCGGTAGCCAACCGCGACGGCACCCTGGTGTTTTGCGTGTGTTTTTCCACGATCTACGCTCGCATCGGCTTCAGCCTCGAGGCGTTGACCGTCTTTGAGGTCGATGATCGGGACGTTTTCCTCAGCCGGTTGGACGAGGTCGTCACTCGAGACGAGATCGCCCGAGTAGGCGGTCGCCGGCCCTTCGACGTCGATCGACAGCGTGACGACATCGTCCTCGCCGAACTCGCCTTCCGGGGGCGTCGTCAGTGGGACGAGCCCGAGTCGAAGTGCGAGTTGCTCGTCGAACATCACCGACGAGTTCTCGACGAACCGGACGGTGTCGACGGCAAAGGTCGGCACGTCGGCTAGCATCGCTCGGCGGATGCCGTTGGCGAACGCAGGGGTAACCCCGCGAACGAGAAATCGTGCGCTCCGATCCTCGCGTTCGACGAACTCGACGTCGTACTCCTCTGTCATGATCTAGTAGCCGCCCTTGCCTTTCGGTGCACGCGATCCGTCGTGGGGGATCGGCGTGACATCTTCGATGCGACCGATCTCGATCCCCGAGCGGGCGAGTGCGCGAATCGTCGCCTGCGCACCGGGACCTGGAGATTTCTGCAGGTTGCCGCCAGGGCCACGCACGCGAACGTGCAGGCCCGTGATGCCGGCAGCCTTGACCTCCTCGGCGACGGATTCGGCCATCTGCATTGCTGCATACGGTGAGGCCTCGTCGCGGTTCTGTTTGACCGCCGTTCCGCCGCTGGATTTGGCGATCGTTTCCGCGCCCGTGAGGTCGGTCACGGTCATGATGGTATTATTGAACGATGCGTGCACGTGGGCAACGCCCCACTTGTCGTCGTCTGCCATGTTATTGTCCCTCCGCGCGTTCTGGGTGGAGATCGTCCGCCAGCGGGCTGGTCTCATCGAACGCGACGAGATCTTCT
>LKMM01000103.1 GCA_001563885.1 Natrialbaceae archaeon B1-Br10_E2g27 | reverse complement strand
CCGGTCCCGTCGGCGCTCGTGGTAAACCCTTGCTCGAAAACCGACTCGCGATCGGCGGGATCGATCCCATCGCCATCGTCTTCGACGAAAAAGCCACGTTCCGGGCTCGAGTCCTCGAGTACGCCGACGGTGATCGTAACTGGTGGTTCGTCGTCTTCGGCGCTCTCTGTTCGAGTGTTCGCATGTTCTGTGGCATTTCGAAACAGATTCTCGAAGACGTTCCGGAGTAACTCCGGTTCGGCTTCGACTGTGATCCCTTCGGGAATCGCCGTCTCGAGGGTTGCCTCGTCGGTATGTGCGGTTTTCCAGGAGTCTTCGACCAGTGACTCGAGTTCGAGTTCGATCGTATCTTCGGGATCGAAATCGACCCGGGCTAACGCGAGGAGTTCGTCGATCATCGTATCCATCCGATCGAGTGAGTTAGCGACGGTCTCTATGTGTTTGTCATCCCCCTTTGTCTCAACTAAATCGAGATACGACTGGGCGATCATCAACGGGTTACGCAGGTCATGAGAGACGACGGTGGCGAACTGATCCAGCCGTTCGTTCTGTGTCTGTAGTTCTCGCTCGCGACGCTTTCGTCGCGTAATGTCTCGGAGGATGAGTTGTGTTCCGCGTATCACTCCGTCTACATCACGGATCGGCGAGACGTTGACGTCGAAATACCGAGTGTCGCCAAACGTCTCGACGGCGACTTCGTGATCTCTTTCTGGTGACTCGAGAGATGCAAGCAAATCGGGATAGCCATCGAACACCGATTCGACCGGGTCACCGATGACTCCACGGTCGAGATCGAAGACCGTACAGGTTCGCTGGTTCAGATCGATGATCCGTCCATCGGTGTTGACTGCAACGGCACCGTCGGTCATACTTTCCATCAGCGTCTGTCTGGCAACCGGCGAGAGTTCGAACAGATCGAACTCGAACAGTGCCCGATGAAAGAGAAATGCAACCGGCACCAACAACAACGGCGTCGGATCGAACGGGCCAACTGGCAACACCTCGGTGACGAAGACGGCACTTCCGAACCAGACCAAAAGCGCCGAGATCAACATGATCATCGCCTGTTTGCGGTACGGGCCGTGGGTGGTCGAAACTTCGCGTGCAAAGATGACGACGGCCAACGTCAGCAAAAAGTACGAGACGACGACGTGGAACAGAAACCATGGTCCAAAGGTCGGAAGAAAGAGCCCGGTGGCAGTCAGCACCGATTCGGGTGTATAGACGAGGTGATGGAACTGATTGGTGAGGCCGAGGGCCAGATTCCCGACCGGAACGACTGCAACCAGTCCATAGACCACTGGCGTCCGGTGCCACTCCATATCGGCGTAGGTGGCTGCAAGCAACACCCCAAATACTGCAGTCATCGAACTCGAGACCGTCCTGAAGACGAACATCAACGCCGAGAGCGATTCACCGCCGCTTACGATTCCAATTCCGTAACTGACCGCCCAGGCGAGTCCGGATCCGACCAGCCCCAGAAAATACAATCCGACCTGCCGGTCTCGATACGGTAGAGTCCAGTAGATAATCGCGATCAGCGGAACACTGACCAGAACGTACAACAGCCCAACAATGGTCGTTGTCGACAGTGTGATCACCGTTCAGCGGTAGATACTCCGGTTACCGAAACCCATCGCTCTGTTACATTAACGATTGTGTTTCGGTCGGCTCGGAGACATCTTACCCACCGTCAAATGGCGGGAAACGCCAGGACGGTCGCCGAACCACTCCGTGGCCATGCTCACAGCCAGGCGGTATCACTCGAGGGCCGACTCGAGTTGGTCGGCAAGCCAGATCGCTGGTGGGAGAGTTTCTTCCTCGACGAAGCGAGTCAGTTCCTCTCCGTCGTCGGTCTCGACGACGACCGTCGGGATGTACTCGATACCGTACTCGTCGACGCCAGGACCCTGTTTGTCCTGATCGACGGCGATCTCTTCGATTCGCTCGTTGGGGACACCTGCCGCCTCGAGTGCCGCACCAAGGTCGGGCAGCAGTTTTCGGCAGTCTTTACACCAGTCACCGCCCCACACCCTGTAGACGACCTCGTCGCTGTGCGCTTCGAGGATGTCGACTGCGTCCTCGTAGGAGGCGGCGTCCCAGGCGGGGTTCGGTTGCATCGTCTCGAGAGTCATAGGACGTGGTTTGTTGGCGAATAATTTAACCACCCCGATGATCCGCCACGGCGTGGCTGTCGGTATGCCGGGTCAGTCGGTTTCGGTGGACTCGTCTGTGTCTGACGGCGTGGTCACCTCGTCTGTCACAGCTTCAAACTCGGCCTCGAGCAACGCCGGTATTTTATTCGGCCTGACGTCAGAGTACCACTCGTTTCGGTCGGTTCGCTCGCGGCCACAAAGTCGATTTGTGCTACTGAAATGTATATGATAGACGTTACGGTCCGTCATCGTCGCCGGCACGCCCTGCCACCGTCCAGCACCGGTTTACGTCTCGACTGCGTACACTGGGACAATGTACGGCAGTATCTTGGACACCATTGGCTCGCCGCTGGTCCAGGTCGACTCGCCGGAGGGTGTGACTGTGGCCGCGAAACTCGAGTCGTTTAACCCCGGTGGGTCGGCCAAAGATCGGCCGGCCATGCAGATGATCAAGACGGCCGAACGCGAGGGGCTAATCGAACCCGGCGATCGGCTGGTCGAACCGACGAGCGGTAACACCGGTATCGGCCTCTCGCTGGTCTGTGCGGCCCGTGGCTACGATCTGACGATCGTCATGCCCGCGGGCAAGTCGAAAGAACGCCAGCAGATCATGGCTGCCTACGGGGCCGAGCTCGAACTGATCGAGGGTGATATGACCGACGCCCGCAACCGGGCCGACGAACTAGAGGCCGAGGGGGCGATCCAGCTCGGACAGTTCGACAACCCCGCAAATCCCGAGGCCCATTACCAGACCACCGGGAAAGAGATCATCGAGCAGGTCGGCGGCCGCGAAATCGACGCCTTCGTCGCTGGTGTCGGCACCGGCGGGACACTCTCGGGAACCGGTCGACGACTGCGGGAGGCGTTTCCCGACGTCGAAATCATCGCCGTCGAACCCGAACGAAACGCCATCCTCTCAACGGGCGAAGCCGGCCACGACGAGTTCCAGGGGATGGGACCTGGGTTCGTCAGCGAAAATCTCGACCGTGATCTCATCGACCGCGTCGAGACCGTCCGACTCGAAGAGGCCGAAGCCGAGTGTCGTCGACTGGCACGCGAGGAAGGCCTGCTGGTGGGCCAATCGAGCGGCGCAATGAGCGTCGTCTCGAAACAAATTGCCCGCGATATCGCAGACCCCGACCTCGAGTGTCCAACGCCGCCGAGAACCTTCGACGAGCCGATGCCGGAGGCCGATGGCGGTGCCGTTGTTGAGGATTGTCCGCTCGTGGTGACAGTCTTCTGGGACAGCGGCGAGCGATATCTCTCGACGGGCTTGTTCGACCTCGAGTAACTCATACTGCTGGCTGTACCTGTGTGAAGATTCTCGCTACCCTGTGGCAGCGAGAATTGTCCATGACTTTCAGTCGGTAGTATCAATAGTTCGATGCTCGAGCCTGTCGGAATTCTGTTGTTCGCCATCGTTGGACTACCGGGCAGTGACCACAACCGCGCAGGTCAATCCACCGGCTAGTACTCCGCCAAGCGTCGACTGATGGGTCGAACCGACACCCGCCGACTGGTTCGACCCATCAGCCCAGGCTGGGGATGTCACTGGAACCTACTCGAGTACAAGCTGATCGCGAGAACGAACCGATATACGGGCCGCGAACAAAGCCCAGCCAACGATATGCGCCCAGCACATCCCACAGAGCAGGCCGTCGGCATAGAGTACTACGTGAGTGAGGCCGACGGCGTCGGTGGCCATCTGCGGGCGACCGACGAGGACTTTCGCGTCCGCGAACTCGAGCGCTTCTCGACCGAACCCGTTGATGCCCCAATGGACGCCTACCCACATCTGGTCTTCCGGGCGACGCTTCGGGGCTGGGACACCAACGATTTCGCCGCCCGACTCTCGAACGCACTCGGGATCTCCCGCGAGCGCGTCAACTGGGCCGGCACGAAGGACAAGTACGCCGTCACCACGCAGTTGTTTTCGGTCTACGGCGCAGACCCCGACGACCTCCCGGCGATCGACGGCGTCGAGATCGAGATTATCGGTCGGGCCGGCCGCTCGCTCGAGTTCGGCGACCTCGCAGGCAACGCATTCGAAATCGGAGTCGGCGACCCTGAGCGGCCAGAATATGCTCGAGCGATCGCGGCCGAACTCCGGGCGTTTGCGGGGGTGGATAGCGACTCGAGTGGCGAGGTGGTCTCGAGCGACCCAAGCGACGACGCGGATGCGTTCGACGACGGCCTGACGATCGGCGTCCCCAACTTCTTCGGTCAGCAACGGTTTGGCAGCCGTCGTCCTGTCACACACGCCGTGGGACTGGCGATCGTCCGCAACGACTGGGAAGGAGCGGTGATGGCCTATCTCGGAAACCCCACCGACGCCGAGCCTGAAAGCACACAGGAGGCTCGCCGCTTCGTCGAGGAGACTCACGACTGGACGACAGCCCTCGAGCAGTTTCCCAACCGGTTGGGGTATGAGCGCTCGATGCTACACGAACTAGCCGACCACGGGGGCAAGGCCGATAACGAGGGCAACCCCGATGAGGAGCGGTTCCGCGCCGCCCTCGAGCGTCTGCCCTCGAACTTACAACGGCTGTTTGTCCACGCCGCCCAGTCGTATGCGTTCAACCACATGCTGAGCAAGCGACTCGAGCGTGGCCTGCCGTTCGATCGGCCCGTCACGGGCGACGTTGCCTGTTTCGCCGACACCGACGCCCCCGATGGCCTCGAGTTACCCGATACCGATCGCCTCCAGCGCGTCGACGAACGCCGCGTACGCTCCGTGACTCGCCACTGCGAGCGTGGCAGGGCGTTCGTCACCGCCCCGCTCGTCGGCACCGAAACCGACCTCGCAGACGGCGAGCAAGGCGAGATCGAACGCGAGGTACTCGCCGACCTCGACATTGCGCCTGCAGACTTCGACCTCCCCGGCGAGTTTCACTCGACCGGCACGCGACGTGCAATCCTCGTCCGAACCGATCTCGACCTCGAGACCGACCCACTCAGACTCGCCTTTTCGCTCCCGAAAGGATCGTACGCCACGGTCGTCGCTCGAGAGTTCCTGAAAGTCGATCCGGTCGATCTCGGCTAAAAAACAAAACTCGTTTGCCCGAAACGGTTAGTCGTCTGCAGTGACGTCGCTTTCGTCGACGTCGACCGAAGTCGCTTCCTCTTCGGCGACTTCCTCGGGGTGGGCCTCGAGCGTCGTCTTCTGGATTTCGACGCGCCGAAGCGGATAGATCGTCTTTGCTTCGCCGTAGATCGCCGAGGAGAGTCGCCCCTCGACGACGCTATCGATGAGTTCCTCGAAGGTTCGCTCTGTGGCAGCCTCTTCGATCATCTGAACCATCTGCTCGCGGATTGCCTTCTCCTGGCTTGCATCTGCCTTCTTGGTCGTAAAGGCAACGGGCTGGATCTGGACGCGGTAGTCATCCGTGGTCAACACGGTGACGTAGGCCTCGACCTTCGAGGCACCGCGACGAACCAGCGAGCGCAGGTAATCGCGGGTCAGCGAGTGTTCTTTGAACTCGGTGTACGCCGAGTCGCTGCCGACGTCCGTGATCTTGAACGTGAGTTTGGTGTTGTTCTCGCTGGCGTTGTTCGTAAGTTCGCCGAGCGTCGTCTCGATTGTTCGGTCATAGACGTTCTCCGGTTCATCAGCAGGGGTCTCACCGAGTTCCTGGCGATCGAACTGCTCGGGTGCCAGAACGGTGTACCACCGCTTTTCCTGTTTCGTGCGTGAAACTGATCGTTCACTCATTGTTGTGTATCATCTAGGTCGGACACCGTACCCGTGTCCGCTGGGCGTTCGTTCGCTACAACGTCGGCTGCAACCTCGAGATTGACGACGTAATCGTCGACCGTCGAGTGGAGTCCGCCCGTCGTCTCGCGTTCGATTCGCGTCGTAACCGTCCGCTCGCCTTCGACCGTCGTCTCCATCTCGTCGGTGTTATCCGGGCGAAGCGCTCGCGCGAGCCGTTCGGGGTTTTCGTGTGTCGTCCGAATCGTCGCACGTCTCATAGGACTGCCCTCACGCGTTCGATGATCGTGTCTTCCTCGAGTGTCGGCTCGTATCGGAGATAGCCACGATTTCGACCCGCGTCGTACTCGATACTCTCGGGGGAGATTTCCTCGGCCGACTCGAGTTCGCGGGCGATGCGCTCGACCATCGAGGCCGAAATACCATCTCGGGTAACGAGCGCTGTCTCTCCCGAGCCGATCGCGAGCACTGCCGGCTCCGGCGATCGGAACTCGGCGGCAAGTCTGGCCACCGTCTCTACGGGACCGTCTTCGAACCCGAGGACGAACAGGCCGTCGTACCGGCCCGTCGACGCAGACTCGAGTGCCTCGTGAGCGCGCCGTCCGTGTCGTCGCCAGGCTGTAAGCGCCGGCTCGCGGGCATCGTGGCCCATCGCCAGTGCCACAGCCGTTCCCGGTTCGACTCGAGCAGCCGCCTCGAGGACGTCGGCGTACCCACCGACCGTCTCGAAGTGGCCCTCGGGGGTTTCGTAGGGCTTTAACATCCGTGCGATCGCGCTCGCGGCATGGGTCGTTGCATCCTCCGTGCCGACTACCTCGAGGGCGACCAGCGAGGCAATCGCCCGGTGGTCGCCGTCGCTGTGGTCACCACTCGACTCGATACCGAGTTCTTCTAAGGCGTCACCAACCGCATCGACGTCGCCCGACCACGGGCCGTCCACTCGCGTCGAGTGGGCAAGGCCGTCGGCCACGTCGGCAGTCGGAACCGCAACACCCGGCCGACGGTCGACCAGTTTGCGATCCTCGGCCGCCTCGAGCAGCCACTCGCTTTCGCCCGCGCCGGGCGTGACGCCCGCAGCTACGAGCCCAGCAAGTGCGAGGACGGGATCCGGCGTCGCTCCAAGCGCTCGAGCGATCTCGAGTGCCACAAGCGTCGCGGGCCGGTCAGACCCGTCGAGACGGGGGACATCCGCATCGACCGCGCCGATAGCAAGCGTTAATTCGTCGTCGGCGCTCGCTGCCTGCGCGCGGTCGGTCCGCGCTGCAATCGTCGAGCCGACGGTCACCTGAAACGGCGTCCCGCCTACAGCCAACGCTCTGGCAAGGAGCCCACTCGCTGCGAGCCCATCACCGTCTGCGCTAGTCACCAGTCGGACAAAGCCCGCGCTCTCGACGGCGGGTGTGACCGACGGCTGTGCGGAACGACCGTTTGCGGACATTTACTCGACGATTTCGACTGCCACGTCGTAGGAGTACGTAAAGTCCGCCTCGAGTGCGTCACCGCGATAATAATCGACGAGGCGTCGAACTTTCGACTCCGTATTCTGCAGGGCGCGTTTGTTCTGATAGTCCTGTGGGTTCTCCTGGACGTGCTCGCGCAGGCGCACCGCACGCTCCATTAGATTGTACAGATCCTCAGGAATCTCCGGCGTCGCGTCGTGTTCCTCGAGAATCGTCGTGATCTTCTTGCCCGTCGCCAGTTTGACGTCGGGAACCGGCGTCCCGGTGACGCCTTCATCACGCAGTTTGATCCCGATCTGACTCGGATCGTGACCCTGCTCGGCCAGTTCGACGACGCGCTCTTCTACGTTCTCGGCGTCGACGTCACTCCACTCCGGGGGTTCGTCTGCCGTCGGCTTGTCCGATCCGGACGAGCCACGACGGCGGGTATGCATTCGTGCCATTGGTGAGGATAGGAATCGCACTGACCGCTCCAGACAGCTCACAGCTGTCGATGCACTTCCGCAATCCCAAGCCATCCAACCGGATGACAAGTCAGATTTGCGGCCGTGCGCTTCCCACACAGCCTTACCGCAGGCCCAGACTAAAACGTTCCGTAACCCACTCGAGTATGTGAGAGACTCCCCACCGCCGCCGGCCAAATTCGAGGGGTTTATACTCGAGGCCGGAAATTGAGTAAATGCGAACGAGGGCTCGTAGATCAGGGGTAGATCACTCCCTTGGCATGGGAGAGGCCCCGGGTTCAAATCCCGGCGAGTCCAT
>LKMM01000008.1 GCA_001563885.1 Natrialbaceae archaeon B1-Br10_E2g27 | reverse complement strand
TTCCACAGTAGGGGGAACCAATGTTCAAGCCAAGCACGATTCCCGAAGAACAGGTGTACGAAATTCTTGCCAACCGCCGGCGTCGTGAGACGATCAGGGAACTTACCGTGTCGGCACGAAGTAGCCCGATATCGTTACACGATCTCTCAAAGGAGGTTGCCAAGCGAGAAACTGGAGAGCGTCCACCACCATCGAGCGTTCGAGAGAGCGTGTACAACTCACTTCATCAGACTCATCTACCGAGACTCCACGACCTCGGAGTTGTTCAGTACGATCAAACCAATAGAACGGTCATACTCCACGAACGGGCCCGTGATCTCGACCGGCATATGGACGCTGTTACCAGCTATGGCATCACCTGGGGAGAGATCTACCGGATCATCGGTGTACTTTCGCTTTCGATCGTACTGGCGACGCTGCTCGAGGTTCCTGCTATCTCGAGTGTCGACCCATTGTTGTGGACGAGTTTCTTTTTGTTCATCTTTACCGCTGTGATTGGGATACAGTTGTGGTCGAATCGATGGATACTGGTCCGTGCCTTTCCCGAGTGATGTGGCGTGTTCAACCCGATATCGTACTTACTACAGCCTTTGTGTTAGCCTGGATCGGATGTTGTTTTAGCGGTAATTACGCTCGGCCATTAATTATAATATTTTTTGTGTACTATCCAAACATAATTTAAATGTTCGTACCGCTGTCAGCTCTTTCGGCTCAGGTGGCCACTCGCCGACGTTTCGTTCGGATCGTCGGTATGAACGTGACTCGTTCCTGCCGAAACGCACACAATCGAAAGCGACTGCAACTCGCGAGGAAATCGTGAACCACGCCGTGACCGACGCGTCCGAAGAGGCCAACACGGATAGCGCATTTGAAATCCTTTCGAACCCGCGTCGTCGGTACGTCATCGAGTTTCTGGCCCACACTGAGGATACGACAGTCCGACTACAGGAGCTATCCGAACAACTCGCAGCCTGGGAGAACGATATCTCGAGACAGGCGGTAACGTACAAACAACGGAAACGTGTCTACACCTCACTCTACCAGACTCATCTGCCCAAACTGGACGAAGAAAATATCGTCGAGTACGATCCCCGGTCGGGAATCGTCCGACCGACTTCGGAAGTCGACCGGTTGTACGCATACGTACAAACAACACCGACGACAGACGATTCGTGGCAGCGTCTCGAGTTGGCCGTTTCGGGTGGCTGTCTGCTTGTCGCTTCGGTGGTCGGTATGGGACTGATCCCGTACGGCGGCGAATCTGGGTACGCCGTCGGAGTGATTGTTTCGGTGCTGTTTTTTGCGTTTTCGGTCAGAGACTACTACTTCCTCAAGCGTTGACTATCCAATTGAATCTCACCCGGATCATACGCTATCTTCGATCCGAAACCCAAACGTTCAGGCAGGTGGGGTTACAACGATCGAACGAGAGAACGGGTATGATCTGGAACCGTCACGCGATCATGGTAGTGATCGACCTCGTCTTTGCTGGCTTGCTGTTTTATCTCGCCTGGGACGTCCTCGCAGGGGATGGGACGATCTTTGGATTCGAGGGAACGGTGAGTACGCTGCTTGCGGGTCTGGGCTTGGTGCTTGGGCTTCAGAGTCTTCTCCGGGCGTTTCGTAACACGCTCGTTCTGACGGGTCAGCAAACGTCTCAGGACGATGAGGAGATCCCAGAATACGGCTATCAGGACGAGTGGGAACAGGAGAACCTCTGATATTCTTTTACTCCTTCGTTCTAAATGGTCGACTGTGACTGCTGAACAGCCGACTGATGGGACTCGCGCGTTCACGACGCTCGTCCGCATACAGCAGGCGATTGCGGACCCGGAGCTATCAGTCGAAGAGAAGATACAGCGCGTTCTCACCATCGGGGCGGAGTCACTCGGATTCCCTATTGCCTACTTTACACACATCGACGGGGAGACACAGCGGATCGTCACAGCGGTCGGCGATACCGAGACGGTCTGGCCAGGGGCGACTGATCCGCTCGAGGAAACCTACTGCCGATCGGTCGTCGAAGGGGCTGAGACGGTAGTTATGACGGATCTCGAGGCCGAAGGCTGGGCGGATGACTCGGCGACCGATCGGTTTGGCTTTGGCTGTTATGTCGGCACACCGGTTACGATTCGTGACGAACTCTACGGGACGATCTGTTTTGCCGATGAGACGCCGCGTGAGGATGTCGATCCGACGTTTTTGCGGACGACAGTGCGGACAATTGCACGGATCGTCGGCTACGAACTCGACCGTGAGCGATACGAGCGGGTACTTCAGAAACGTAAACAGCGGCTTCGGCTGTTCGAGCGTGCGGTCGAACAGTCCGGTCACGCAGTGTTGATCACCGACCGGGAGGGGACGATCACCTACGTCAATCCTGCGTTTGAATCACAGACTGGCTACAGTCGGGAGGAAGCGACTGGACTCAGTCCACGGATCCTCAAGTCTGGCAAGCACTCCGAGGAGTTTTATACGGCGTTGTGGGAGACGATTCTTTCCGGCGACCAGTGGCGTGCCGATATCGTCAACCGACGGAAGTCGGGCGAACTCTACCGGGTCGATCAGGAGATTACGCCGATCACCGACGAAGACGGCGAGATAACTCACTTTTTGTCTATCCAATCGGACGTCACCAGTCGACGACTGCGCGAACAGCAACTCGCCGTGTTGAACCGTATCCTGCGTCACAACCTCCGAAACGGGACGAATATCGCCGAAGGATACGTCTCGTTGCTCGAAGACGACATCGACGACGAACTCGAAAACTACCTCGAGGCCATCGCAGATCAGGCGACCAGCCTCTCTCGGCTAGGTGTAAAAGCCAACGCCGTTCGCTCGCTGTTCGAACAGGGAATCTCGGCCACTGACTCCCGTGCCGTCGAGGATGTTCTCGCTACCCTCGCGGCTGATTTCGACCGGCAGTATCCCGATGCAACCCTCGAGATCGAAGCGCCCGAAGCGTTACATGTCAAAGCCGACGATCGACTCCGGGTCGCGTTGTGGGAACTGCTTGACAACGCCGTCGTCCACAGCGATCGGTCGACGCCGACCGTCTCGATCACCGCCACTCCCTCGAGTGCAAACTGGGCCGGCGAGTGGGTCGATATCGTCGTCGCCGACGACGGTCCGGGGATCCCGGCTCAGGAACAGACGACGATCGAAACCGGCCAGGAGACCTCACTCGAGCACGGTTCGGGGTTGGGTCTCTGGATCGTCTACTGGGCGATATCGCTTCTTGGCGGCGAAATCAGTCTCCAGGACAACGAACCGCAGGGCTCACGCGTCGTCGTGACGCTCCCACGTGTCGATACGTAGACTTGAGCGGTTCGATGGCTGGGTTGTTCCGTTGAAAACGGTCGCTAAAACACCTCTGAGTCGAGATCAGCGTCGGCGAGTGAGTTGGTTACTCGAGTGTTGTCTCGTCGTCGACAGCGATGGTGACGAATACGACGGAGTCACCTGGCTCGATATCGATCGTGGTCTCACCCAACTGGAGGGTGACTGACTCGCCGGGATTCGTTTCCTCGGGAGACGGTGTCCCAGCCGTAACGTTCCAGTTTCCACTCCCGCCGCCGAACACGTCCACCTCGAGGTCGAACTGTCGTGTGTCGCCGCGTCGGATTCGGCCGCCTGTTTGTGTGGTTTCGCCCTCATCTGACCGACCCTCGATATCGACCTCGAGGTGTGTCTCGTCTCGTATGAGTTCGATTACGACCTCGACACAGTTGCTGCTCCCGCCGCGACAGAGCGTGAGGGTAGCTGTTTGCGTCGCCGGAACGAGTGTGAGTTCACGCGTCGCGTCGATCGTCGTCTGCTCGCCGGCAGCCGAGATGTCGATGTCGTCTGTGGTCTCCGATCCGTCCGCAGGCGTCGAGTCCAGATCGACCGTCACCTCGACGTTGCTCCCGGGCTCGAGGTCCACGTCGCCGTCGTCGAGCACCCGACCGTTGCTGTCGACTGGATCGAATTCGAAGGCGTCGCACTCGAGCGTGACGACGATTGCTTCAGGGAGGTGGTTTCGCAGATCGAACGTTGTCGGTGCGGTTTGGGGTTCGTCCCCACCAAAGAGTACACCGTCGACCTCGACGCCGTCGCCAGCTAAGCTGAGGTAAGCGTCGTCGTCACTGGTCGTCGACAGCCTCACGTCTCGCTTCGATTGTGCACTCGAGAACCCGAGCGTGTCGACGGCGAGTACGCCACTCGAGCCGGCCATCAACGCCAACGCGGCACGTCTCGTCCGTTTCATAGCATTACTCTGAGTAGTGATGTTCGACGCCGACCGAGTCGTCGACGCCGAAGCGGGCGCGTCGCGCATAGTAGCGGTGTGCAAGCGAAAAGACGCCGAAGGAAACGACGACGAACGCCCCCCACGCCGCCAGCGACAGGGCGGCAAACGGGCCGATCGAAAACGCGGTCGCGGCGAGTAACACGCCTGCAAGCGCCGTTAATCCGAGATAATAGTCGCTCCAGGGTAGTTCCCGGCCGTAGACGACGTCCATGTAAATCTCGATGTCCTCGAGCGCCGGCGTCGGTTCGACTGTCCCTCGATCCTGGTCGAACTCGATGACACCGTAGCCGTCCATCTTCGGCAGATGTGACTGGTGTAACGCCGTATAGACGCGTTTTCGATCCTTACTCGAGACCTCCTGGACCGAAAGGCCGTCTTCTCGGGCGGCAATCTCCTGTGAGAGCGTGCCGATGTCGGTCGACTCGTCGGTTCGCAGGAGTTCGTGGAGAATATACCGTCGGCGTCGGTTTGCGAGGATATCGAATAGGTCGTCCTCACCCAAGGCCGTGTGTGCATGGCCTTCCATCCGACCGTTCGCCGATGGCTGCCCGTCCCCGTGACGGTCGGTTGCTGGTCGTGGACTGGTCGTTCCCCCTGGTGGGTCTGCGTGTGTCGCCCCCATATCGACTCTCGGCTACCATTGTCCTGGGTAAAAGTATTGAGTCCAAAGAACGTAACACGTACTGATAAATCTCGGCGTACCTGGCAGAACCCGTGTTTTAATCGGCTCCCCGTCGACGATCGTCCACTCTCGCTTGAGACCGGAGTTGAGGGCTCATCTCCTTCTCGAGCGAGAGAAATACTTGATTTACTGACTGTAATGACTACCACTACGAACGGTGTGACAGGCACAATTGCAGTCAACGGCTACTGTTCGGTCGCAGGTCGACGAGCGACGTCCCCTCGTGAAGAGTCGGGGTGGTGTTGACTCGAGTCAATGGCCGTTCGACGTGATCTGCAAGCGGGTCGGCTCGTCGTTGACCGCGGGTGAACGGCGGTCTGAAACCAGTCAACTGGCGTACAACAATGTGGGTATCGGTAAATGGTCCAGATACGCGTCAACCCGGCTGGTCCGTCGAACCTCGGGATTCAGCCAGGCCGGGGCAGACGCTTAAGAGACACATATGCAACGACGCAAGTTCGTCATTGGAGTAGGCGCATTGGCATCCGGAACCGCAGCGGCAGTTGGCACGGGCGCGTTTTCCGCGTTCGAGACCGACCGCGAGGCGACAATCGAGGTCGTCGATGACACTGAAGCGTACGTCGGCCTCGTACCCGGCGACGACTGGGCAGACGAGGAAGATGGGCGTAACGCGCTCGACGGCGCGTACGCGAAGATTGCCGACAACGGCAAACTCGAAATCACCATCGACCGACTGAACCCGCAGTCGAAAACGGAGTTCAGGAACGTCTTCCGCCTCCAGAACAACACTGGGGCCGACCGCGACGACAAACCCGGCGACAAGCAGTTCGCCTTTGCTTTCGAGGGCGATAACGCAGACGCAGTCAACGTGATCGTCGACGGCGAAGACCGATCAGACGGGAGTCCATTTACCGTCGTACCTGGAGCTGACGAACGCGTCGACCTCTTTATCGATGCCAGCGATCTCGAAGAGGGTGATGAGGTTGCTACCGAAATGACGATCACTGCCGCCGAACCTGAAGATGGTAGCAACCCAGACTTCGGCCAGGGAGCAGGCAGCGACGGGTCGTAAATTCCGATCTCTGATTCGACCGTATTTTTGGCTTGATCGCCCAAGTGTTAGTTTTCGAGACTAGTGAGCCGGACAGGCACGAACCGATCCTACCGACGATGCTCGTTGTTCGTGTGCGAGCGGATCCGAGAGTGTTTCGACCAAACGTAACGATCGCTCGTGTGTGACGTTGGAGCAGATGGCGGAGTTCAGTCGAAAATGCGCGATCGAACGTGGGATTGATCGGTTACGTGCAGAGTTAATGACCAGAACACACCGATACGACCTCTCCGTCTGTACTGTATTGTCTCGATGTGAACTGCCTGGTAGCACACCAGATTCGGTGGTCAACCGTCGGCTGACTCGGCACGCGTACTGGTAACGGACAATGACTGTCCCGACTCGAGGAGGTAACAGCCGGATTACAATGGTCCGTCTCGATGTCGGAAGACTCGTTACGACGACACCGTTTCGCCGTTCGGGAACTGGTCGCGTCGTTCAGCACATCCCATGCGAACACTCACACTCACGCTGCTCGCGTTCGGATTTGTCGGGCTTGCCCTCGCCACTGCGGGTGGTGATGTCTTCCCGAGCGACCAGGACCGACTCACCGACGATATCGTCGCCGAATCAGCCGACGGCCCGAACGGTGTCTACGCCGATATCGACGACGACGGCGACCTCGAGATCGACCTCACTGAAACGAACGAGGACATCGAAGGCGACGGCGTCAATCCCCAGTCGCTGACTGGCGTCGACGACGTGTTTACCATCACGTACACGGGCGAGGAGTTCGTCCACGTCTGGCTCGAACACGACGCCGACACCGTCGAGTTCTACGTCAACCCCGACGATCCGGCCTCGGTCGAGGGCAAAGCAAACACTGTCAGCCTCGAGCCGAACGAATCGATCGATGTCGGATTCTCCGCGGATTCACACGGCACCGACGTCGGTGAGAGTATCATCGATGAAATCAGTATCAACGCTAAACTCCCAGACGATGACCCTGATCAACCACGCGACGGCGACCCAGCCCCACCACGAAACGGCGAAACCACGCCGCCGGTCGACCCCTGCCCTGCCGGCCCGAGTGTCGACGTCGACGCCCCGAAAAAGACGACGCGAGCAGTCTCGATCGCCGACACCGATCCCTGTCAAACCGCATCGGTCGACCTGCTCGGCCTCGAGGTCGGGCCGTCGGTTACCCTCGAGACACTCGAGGCCGACCTCGAGACCAACGAGGATGTTACACTCGAGGTCGGACGCGATACCGACCGCAAGGCTACGCCGTTTGACAAACCGACTGCGGCGACTGTCGGCGACTTCGCCGTCGGGGGTCCCGACGACGCCGCCACGGACGTCGAGTATCAACTCGCAATCGATGCCGGCTGGCTCGAGCGAAGCGGGATCGAAGACGACGATCTTGGGGTGTACGCATACGACGACGAGTGGATCGAACGCGACATAGAGCGAGTGGGCGAAGACGACCACCACGTCCGGTATACGTTCTCCGACGGCGGCGTTACTCGGTACACTCTCGCCGTCGACGCACCGACGCTCGAACTCGAGGAACCGTCTGTCAATCGAACGACGGTCGAACCGGGTGAGACCGTCACCGTCACCGGAACCCTGCGAGCTCACGACGAAACGGCGGCGGCTACTGTCTCACTCCGAGCAGCGGGAGAGGAGGTGGCGACGGAGTCGATGACCGTCCCTGCGAACGACTCCGTCGGATTTGAGTTCGAGTACGTCGTCACCGAAGCCACGACACTCGAGTTAGTGGCCGAAGACAGCCGCGAGTGGGTCGACGTACAGACGCTCGAGACCATCGAGGTCGACAACGCGGAGCCGACGGACGACGAGCAACCGGGACCGACCCCTGGGCAGGCGATCGCCGGGCTCGCGGCGGTAACGTTGCTTGCGCTGCTAGTCGCTCGTCTGTACCGGTACCAGGACTGATTGATCCGACATCGAGTGCCGGCATCCGCAACGTCGACGGCCGACGGCGACGAGTCGGACTCGAGCGTGCGAAACTGATCGATTCTCACGAATGTCAACTGTACCGAACGTTCAAATAACACAACGTGATTGGAGCCAGGTGGGATGATTCGTCGGGGGGCTCGCTACACAGTTCAGTTACTCGTCGTTGGAGCGGTGGTTGCGCTGCTCGTCGGGCACGCCCTCGGCCAGCCGATCTTGCTCGGCTTCGTCGAAACGGGGAGTATGGAGCCGACGATCGATGCTGGTGATGGGTTCATCGCGATACCAGCCCAGTTGACGGGTGAGCCAGAACCCGGGGAGGTCGTCGTCTTCGAGGCGACCGAGATTGAAGGCGGCGGGCTGACGACCCATCGCGTCGTCGAGGAGACCGACGACGGCTACGTGACCAGAGGGGATGCAAACCCCTTTACGGATCAGGAAAGCGACGAGCCGCCAGTTCAGGATGGACAGATCGTCGCAAGCGCACTCCAGTTTGGCGGCCACACCGTTTCGATCCCACGCCTCGGGACGGCGATCATGGCCCTCGGCGAGTACACGGAACGCGGCCAGGCGAGCCTGACCTCGGTGCTCGGCGTGGACGGGGTCGGCCAGACGACCGTCGCCTACGCGTTTTTCGGGCTCTCGGTCGTCCTCTACACACTCGAGAGTTGGCGAGAGCGACGCCGCCCCTCTCGGTCGCCGTTGGGAGCACGAGGGGACGACTGGCTCGAGGGGCTCGACTCGAAGCGGCTCTCGGTCGGGTTTGCAGTGTTGGTGGTCGTCGCCGCTTCGGCGGCGATGGTGGTTCCCGCGGGAACACACTCGTATGACGTCATCAGCGCGGAGTTCGACTCCGAACAACCGCTGATGGTAGAGCAGGGGACGACCGACGAGGTTCCCTACGTCGTCGTAAACGACGGGGTTGTCCCGGTCGTCACGTACGTCGAGCCGAGCAGTGAGGGGGTGACAACCAGCGACGACCCCGTTGCGGTCGGGTCGCGCTCCGAAACCGAGACCGCAGTCGCCATCACCGCACCCGACGAGCGGGGCCACTATCCGACCTACGTCACTGAACACCGGTATCTCCACGTCCTCCCCGTGACGGTTATCGATGCTCTCCATGGCGTTCACCCGTGGCTTTCGGTGCTCGCGATCAACGCCGTCCTCGGGAGTAGCGTCTACATCCTCAGCCGCTTGCTGCTTGGCGAACCCGACCCACGCTCGAAACGACAGCGAGCCCGCGATCCGCACGCTCGAGACACAATATTTGATACGTGAGACAATGCAATCGACACTACCCGAGGACGCTGTCGAACGACGACTTCGCCTCCGGAGACGGTTCTGGGCGCACCGAACGATCATCGCTCTCATCTTCGTCCTCGCGCTCCTCGCGGGGGCCTGGGTGAGCTACGGCACGTACGCTGCCCCCGGAGAGACGACCGACGAACACCTCGAGAGCCGCTGGGTCGTAACCGGCGAGTTCGACCATCAGGCCGAGGTGACCGACTCGGAGGCGGCGTTTCCCGACGAGTCGGTGCGGACGGATGAACCGGTCTACTATCCGGCCGTCTCCCCGACCGCAGTGGGGACGTTCGTCAGCGGCTACGACGCCGACAGCAGCGAAGATGTCACCGTCTCGCTTACTGTCGACGTTCACTATCGGGCGGTCGACGGCGACGACGACCTCGTTTACTGGAGCGACAGCGAACGGCTCGCGACCGAGAATCAATCCGGCGTCGAACCCGGTGAGGAGGTCCCCGTCACGTTCGATCTCGAGGTCGCGGCGATCGGCGAGCGAATCGAGGACATCGAAGACGAACTCGAGGCCAGCCCCGGCGATCACGAAATCGTCCTCGAGATCGACCGCGAAGTTGATGGGACGATCGACGGCGACGAACAGTTCGTGAGTGACGCGGTCACTATCCCACTCGAGTACGACGGCAACACGTACGCCTTCGATGACGAGCAAGACTTCGAGGCAGTCTACGAAGAGTACCGCACCGAGACGACCACCGTTTCCTACGGCCCGGCGCGAACCGTCGGTGGGCCCGTTCTGGGACTGCTCGGAATCGTCGGCGTCGCCGGCGTCACCTTCGCCTCGAGGCGTCTCCCCCAACTAACGGCCAACGAGCGTGCCTGGCTCGAGTACCGTACCGACCGCGAGACCTTCGACGAGATTATTACCCAGACAGCGCTCCCTCCGTCGGCTATCGACGGAGAACGTGCCGAGGTCGACTCACTCGCCTCGCTCGCCGAATTCGGCATCGATGTCGGGGACGCACTCCTGTACGACGAGCAGACTGGACAGTACATGGTCCGTTGCGACGACCTCCACTACGTCTACGAACCCCCCTCGGTCGATGGCGACCGAAACACGGTCGGGCCGCTCGAGCGGATCAGGCAGGGCTCCGTCGAATCGGTCGATTTGCCCGAGGTGCAACTCACCCCGAGCCGCGATACCGTCTCATCGACGGAGAGAGTCGCCTCCAAAGCCGGCGACCCTGGCGACGACGCGAGTGTCGGCTCAGACGCTGACGATGCTGGCGACACCGCAAGTACCCAAGCCGAAAGCGACGAGCACCCCGAGAGTGATCGGTCGGATTCACTCGAGTTCCCATCGGACTCCGAGTGAGACGATTTGACTATCAGCCTTCTTCACTCGTCGTCTCGAGTCCGCTTGCGAACTCGCCGTTGTTGCTGTTGCTCGGTGACGTGGCCTACCCCATCGGCAACGTCTTCTCGAACCGCCTCCTCGAAGGCGACAACGTCGTTGAAAAAGTCCTGCTGGAAGGCTTCGACGAGTTCGTACGTCCACCGGTCGTCGATCGCTCCCGCAGGAATATGCTCGTCGCGTAACTCGTCGGCCCACCGGATGTGTCCGGCCTTGCGGAGATCGGCCTCGGCGTCTGCCATCCGATCCATCGCGTGGCCCAGATTGTGATGCCACTCGAGCAACGAGCCATACGCCCGGTGGACGTACTCGATGCCGAGTTGGAGGTCGTGTAACGCCGCCGCCTCATCATCGGTCAGGTCGAGGTCGTCTTGATCGGTCGTCACAGGCCTGTGACCACGAACGACATGAAAATAGTTGTCGGCCCGGCAACCGGTTCCGGTTTCGAGTCCGGCTCCCGCCGACGCCGGCGAGTCATTCAGTCTGGCGGACGTGGATACTCGAGCCCAGATACTTCGAGAGCACCTCCTCGACCGAGTCGGCGTTGAACGCCTCGAGGTCGGCGGCGATCTCGGTTTTCAACGCCTCGAGATACGCCTCGTCGACCCGTAGCTCCCGAAACGAGGCCGACTCGACGGACTGGCCGAGCCACTCCTCGGCGAGTTCACGGCCGTAGGCCGAATCCGAGAGCTCCCCACGCCAGAGCGTATCTCGGAAGAACAGCCACCCTTCGGTGCCAGGTTCGGCCGCCTCGAGTGTGCAGGTTACCGTCGTCTTTGCGCTTGCCGGCTCGATGGTGACGTCCTCACGAGCCGCCTCGAGGCGGAGGGTAACACGAAAGACGTAGCCACCGTCCATCGCGGATGGTTATGCCTCTCGTTGTGTGCGTTCGGTTTCGATCAGGTCGGCCATCTCGGTGTCCTTGTCGGTGATTCCACCCTCCTCGTGGGAGGTGAGCCGAACCTCGACGGTCTTGTAGCCGATGACGATTTCGGGATGGTGAACCTGCGCTTCGGCAATCTCGCCGACCATCTGTGCGAAGTTGACGCCGTGGAGGTAGTCGTCGAACTCGTACGTCCGGGCGATTTCGTCCCCCTCGCGGTCCCACGAGTCGGGGAGCTGGCTCTCGATTTCGTCGTCTGAGAGTAACTCGGCCATGTGCGTTCGAACGGAACCCACTCAAATAATCGTTGTGCTCCGACGAGGAAAAATCACCGTCAGTCTACCGACAAACATTATATCCAGATTACAGGAAACCGGTGGTGAGTTCGCTCGGTGCAGGCTAGTACTCCGCCAAGCGTCGACTGATGGGTCGAACCGATACCCGCCGACTGGTTCGACCCATCAGTTTAGGCTTGTCAAAGCACTAGTACTCCGTCAAGCGTCGACTGATGCGTCGAACCGACACCCGCCGACTGGTTCGACCCATCAGTTCAGGCTTGCCAAAGCACTAGTCGTCGTCGGTTACGGCGAGCAACTGTTCAGCGCGCCGACTCGAGGAAACCGCCGACTGTGGGCCATCGTCGAGTTCGGGGTCGAACAGCTGCAACGCCGTGCTGATCGTACTCCAGTCGTCTTCACCAGCCGCCTCCCGGAGGCTTTTCGTCGGCGGTGCAAGCAGTTGTCCGACCAGTGCATCAGCCATCGACTCGATGATCTCCCGTTGCTCGTCGCTAAACTCCCCCCGGGAGATGGCCGTCTCGAGTTCGCGCGCTTTGATCCGATCGGCCGACTCATACATCGCGGCGATAACCTCATCGGCACGGGCTCGTTTGAGCTGGTCACAGAGCAGGTCGAACTCGTGGTCGATTATCGCCTCGACCTTGCGGGCGGCGTCGGCTCGTTTGTCGCGTGTCTCGGCGGTGACCCTCTCGAGGTCGTCCAGATCGTACACGGTAACACCTTCTACTGTGTCCGCCGCCGGTGTGACGTCTCTGGGCTGGCCGAGGTCGACGACGACCCGGTCGGTGTCGACACACTCGTTCGTGAGGTGGTGTGGTTTAACTACGGGCTCGTCGCTGTTGGTGGCGGCAACGACGACATCGGCGGTTGCTGTGACCGTCGAGAGCGCCTCGAGTGGCACGCATTCGGCCTCAACCTCGAGTTGATCTGCCAGTTGGGCTGCGTGTGAGACGGTTCGGTTCGCGATGATGAGGTCGTCGACACCGGCGTCGGCGAGGCTGCGTGCGCTGAGTTTCCCCATCTCGCCTGCCCCAACGACGAGTGCACAGGCTCCCTCGAGACAGCAATCGCCTGCAACGAGGTGTGTCGCTGCAGAGCCAAGCGAGACGATCCCTTCGTTGATTGCGGTCTCGGTTCGGGCACGTTCGCCGACGTGGATTGCCTTCGTGACGACGGTCTCGAGTAAGTCGCCGATGCCGTCGGCGCTCCGGGCGTCCTCGTAGGCATCCCTGATCTGGCCGATAATCTGGTCTTCCCCGAGGACGACCGACTCGAGGCCGGTAGCGACACACAACAGGTGTCGCAGACTCTCGTCGTGTTCGGTGACGACGAGCGCGTCGTCGTCGACGGCATCGAAAAACCGCTCGAGTGCAGCCTGACCGACGGCGACGTCTGGGGCGACGACGTAGGCTTCGACCCGGTTGCACGTCGAGAGCACGTACGCTTCGCTCACCTGTGGGTACGAGCAAAGCGTCTCGACGCCACGCATCTGGCTGTCGGGGGCTGCCGTCGCGATATCGTCGACACTCCCGGTTTCGTGTGTGACTCGCGCGGCCGTTACGACACCGTTTGCGTTCACGGGTGTTCACCCCCGACTGGCAGTTGCTCGTACAGCACGTCCTCGATCACTTGGGACGTGTTTGCAGTACCGCTACGTAAAGCTGTCCAAACGGCGGGCGAATTGACCACGTCAGTCACAATTTTTCGTCGTCGTGATGGGTCGACGTCCATCGATTTGAGCTGCTCTCGAAGCGAAGCACAGAGCGTTGCCATCGACCCCGCGCCGGCGAGTGTCTCCTCGAGTTCCGTCCGGAGGTATTTACTCAGCGCTGGTGCGCCTCCGCCGGTCGAGATCGAGACGGTAACGTCGCCGTCACGGACCGTCGCGGGGACGACGACGCTACCGGGTTCACGCCCGCCGGCGCGGTCGGCCCGGTTGAGGAGGACGCCACGTTCACGGGCAGTCGTCGCGATAGCCTCGTTGACCTGCGTGTCGTCTGTCGCAGCGACGACCAGCGCCGGAGTGGTTCGATCGAACCACGTCTCGACTGCCTCGGGATCGGGTGCCGCCCGGATCCGTTCGACGTCCCCAAACTCGCGGTCGACAAACGCGGGGCTGACGACGACCACGTCAGCTTCGCTTGCAAAACGGCGAGCCTTCCGGGCACCGACGGGGCCACCACCAAAGACCAGAACCGTCGCATCGGTAAAATCGTGCACCAGTGGAATCATGCAGATCTGTCAGTATACATGCTGTCTTTGTTTGGCCGTTCGAATAAAAATCTCATAGGTCGTAAATTATTTTCGGCACTCCCCGATAGTTGCGTCGCAAACGACGGTTCCCACTCGCCGTCTACCCTATCCATACGAGGTTGTCGGCAATCCGCGTATATAAGAAGTCGGGGCAATTCCAACTCGGTGCGAATGTGACCGCCAAGCCGCTACCGAATGTCTCCGTTAGTCGTCTTCGAACTCGAGAGCGACGGAGTTGATACAGTAGCGTTTCCCGGTCGGTTCGGGGCCGTCGTCGAAGACGTGGCCGAGGTGGCCACCACAGGTCCCACACAGGACTTCGGTTCGGCGCATCCCGTGGCTGGTGTCGAGTCGGGTCTCGATCCGGTCGCCAGCACCGTCGTAGAAACTCGGCCAGCCGCTGCCGGATTTGAACTTCGTCTCCGAGTCGAACAACGTCGTGCCACAGCCGACACAGGCGTAACTGCCGTCTTCGTTGTGCTCGAGGTACTCGCCGCTTCCCGGCGGTTCAGTGCCTGCCTCCCGAAGGATGCGATACTCGTCGTCGTCGAGGCGCTCGCGCCACTCGGCCTCGGATTCGGGCAGTCCCTGCTCGTCGGATTGAGATGCCATATCGAACTGAACGGGCGTGAGAACCAAGAGTCTGTCCGCACCGGCACGATACCGGTCGAACCCCGCTGGGTTCGCTGCCCGAACCGGCAGGCGACGGGGAGCGTCGGCACAAATCCGCGTTTAACGTCGTGTGATGATGTCCGTACTCTCGCAGTTGGGACACTGCGTCATCCGCCCCAGTTTGGGAACCTCGATTCGTTGCCACTCGTCACTGCCACCGGGCGCTTCGAAGCCGCAGTTTCGACACCGTGATCGCTGGGCTGTGGCTGATGCCATACGCGCCACTATGTCACTGAGTCCCATATAGGTTGAACACCGAATGCGGTCTCGCCGTCTCGGCTACTTGCCGGTCGTTGCAAACGGCGTCATCCCGGCCCCGAGGCCGGTCCCAGCCGCCGTCGACGTCTCGTCCGCCGGCGGATATCGGAGCGGTCGTCGGTTTCACGCTGGCCGAAATTACTGTCGAACCGAACGGTCGAATCGTCGCCCTCGGCCAGTGCCTCGAGTCGGTCGAAAACGCCGATCGTTCGCACACCGTCTCGGGACGGCGCGACGTGAACGAGTCTGTTACCCTCGAACTCCGCGAGTGCGATCGTCGGCAGCCGCGACACCTCACAGGACTCGCCAGTAATCGTCGACTCGATTCGCCGCCGTCTAAAAAACGGCTCGAGCTGTCGATCGGTTCGTTCGGCCCACTCCTCGAAGGCGACCAGTCGACGCTCGATTCGCTCGAGTTGTGGGACCTGCCGGTGGGCTCTCGACCGTGCGATCGCCTTCCCCCAGACACCAATTTCGACGTCTTCGATCACACCGCGAGCCTCGAGCGTTTTGACTCGCTCAAGCGTGCGATCTCGTCGTGACCCTGTCGAAAGCGGCGCAAACGAGCGAATCCACAGTTCGACTGTCCGGGGGGCTGTGTGTTGGTCTTGCACGCTGATCTCTGTGACGTGAGTCCACGACGCCGTATAAAAACGTTGTCGCACACTCAGACTCTTTGATCGGTACGCTTGGGCCGCTTGCTTGGGGTTTTATCGCTCGAGACTGATCGTCCTTCAGGGCGTGAAGGAGGTCAACTCCGGTCGCATTATATCCGCCTGTGACGTAGACCAACTATGGAGCTCCGGACCGACCTCGCGGCGGCGACGCTCGAGAGCCTTCCGGCTATCGTCGCCGTCGTCGACGACAGCGGGACGATTCTGTCGACAAACCGCACATGGCGGGAGTTTTGCGACGATGAGCCGTCTGCTGACCGCGTCGGGACGAACTACGTGGCCACCGTAGCAATGAACGACGACGAATACGCCCAGCGGGCTACCGAGGGGCTCGAGGCCGTCCTCGCGGGTGACCGTGAGACCTACTCGCTTGCATATCCCTGCCACACCGACGAACAGTGGTTTTTGATGCAAGCGACCCGGTTTAGCGTCGATGGCGCAGTTCGAGTCTCGGTCGCCCACATCGACATCACCGACCGCAAACACGCCGAGAGTGTAGCCGAGCGCTTCCGATCTGAACGGCAGGCCCTCGAGGAGATCATAGACCGCGTCGACGGCTTGCTCCAAGACGTTACCGACACGGCAGTCAGTGCGGAGACTCGACAGGAGATCGAACGCCGCGTCTGTGCCCGACTCGCGGCGACTGATCCATACACCCTCGCCTGGATCGGACGCGTCGACGTCACCAGCCAGCGGCTTTCACCCCGCGAGTGGGCGAGCAACAGCGACGTTCCACTCGAGGATGGCAACCTCGTACTCGACTCCGATCTGAGCCATCCGGCGGTAAAAGCGCTCGAGACCGGAGATCCAGCCGTCATCCAGAATCTCGATACGTTCGAGGACGCCGACCGATGGTGGCCCGTCGGCGCTGGCTCGGATCTTCTGGCCGTCGCGGCAATCCCGCTTACATACGGGGAGGTGACCTACGGCATCCTCGTGGTTTTCGCCGACGAACCCGAGGCATTTACGGACCGCGAACTGCTGGTCCTCGAGTCACTCGCCGATACGATCGCGACCGCGATCAACGCAACCGAGACACGTCAAATGCTAACAAGCGACGCGACTGCAGCCCTCGAACTCGTTATCGAGGATTCCTCGCTCGTCCTGACGGCACTCGCCGATTCCCTCGAGACGTCGGTCACCTATCGCGGCCTCGCCTACGAAGAGGGACGCCCGCTCGTGTTCGTCCACGCCGGCCCCGCAGTCGACCCAGCCGACCGCGCGGCTCATCTCGAGGAAGTCGACGACGCGACCGCAATTGCCACGTACGAAGACGGCACGCTCCTCGAACTGACGGTCAGCGATAGCATCTTCGAGACACTCGCCGAACACAGCGCGGTGATTCAGCGATTCGACGCCGCCGACGGTATCGCCGACCTCGAGGTCGACCTCGCTACCGGTCAGTCGGCCCGATCGGTCTATGACCTGCTTTCTGACCGGTACGACCAGGTCGAACTGCTCAGCTATCACGAAAACGACCGACCACGACGGACCCCACAGGACTTTCGGAGTCGACTCGACCAGAGACTCACCGACCGCCAGCAGACGGCACTAAAAAAGGCGTATCTGGCCTCGTACTTCGAGTGGCCACGGGCGGTCTCCGGTGAACAACTGGCCGAATCGATGGATATCTCCCGATCGACGTTCCACCAGCATCTCCGGTCGGCACAGCGTCACCTCCTCGAGGAACTGTTCGATGGCGACGCTCGAGAGCCGACGTAGCCGGCACTCGCTACTGTGTGACGCACTCGCGTTCCCCACCCTACCTGTGAGGGGGAGGTATTTTATAGCGATTTGTCCTATTCTAGGCCATCAAGCGAACCTGCCGTTCATCGTGACTACAACTACCCCACACTCATTCCGCAAATGCAACAGGAACATATCGAGGCCGGTAAGGCGATACAGAAACAGACTGGCAAGACGTTCTATCTCGCAACGAAATTTCTCCCCAAGCGTGTCAGACAGGCCACCCACATCCTCTATGCCTTTTTTAGAATCGCCGACGAGGTCGTCGACGACGCCGCCGACACTCCAGCCGAAGACCAACGCGCCGAACTCGAGTCGCTTCGCGCCCAGGCACTCGGGGAGAAGCCACCCGACGGCCCCGTTCTCGAGGCCTTCGTCGAACTCCGGGAACGGTACGGTATCGCCGACGAGGAAGTCGAGGAGTTTATCGACGCGATGGCAACCGACATCAGCAAAAGCCGGTATGAGACCTACGACGAACTCGAGGCCTATATGCGAGGCTCTGCAGCCGCCGTCGGCGTCATGATGACCGCGATCATGGAGCCCGAGATGGAAGAGACTGCACTACCCCACGCGATCAAACTCGGCGAGGCCTTCCAGCTTACCAACTTTCTTCGGGACGTCCGTGAGGATATCCTCGACCGCGATCGGATCTATCTCCCACAGGAGACCCTTCGCGCACACGGCGTCACCGAAGCACAGATCGAATCGCTCGAGTATACGCCCTCGTTTGCGGCGGCGATGGCCGACGAGATGAACCGCGCCGAGGCACTTTACCGGGAGGGCGTCGCCGGCATCCGCTACCTCCCAAAAGACTGCCAGCTCCCCGTCTTGCTCGCTGCGGTGTTGTATGCCGAACACCACGCGGTCATCCGCGCTCGCGAGTACGACGTCCTGTCGTCGGATCCGACGCTGTCGACGACCCGAAAACTGTGGTGTCTGGCAAAGACACGCTGGCACTGGCACTGGAACCAGGATCCAGAAGCCGTCTTCAGACGCGTATCCGCCGTCCCGACCGCCGACAGCACGGACCGACACGGCCCCGATTACGGCGGTCGGGTGCCAACCCAGTAACGACCTCGATCGAGTACTGTCTCATCGATTTCCCGTCAGTTACTGTGTCTCGACTCGAGACCGGGGACGGCGGTCCGAACCATCTCGAGGTCATACCGGTCGGTCCGAAAGAGACCCAGACAGAACACGCCCGCGACGGCGGCTGCGAGCCAGTTTCCATACAGGAGGTTAACCGTCCCCCACAACAGGACGAAACTCACCAGATCGTCGAGCATAAACTCACACTCCCGAACCCGCTCGAGCAACGCCTCGCGGTCGAACGCGAGATCGACGAGGATCACGGCGACGGTCCCCGAAATGACCCAACCGACGTAGTTCGAGACGGGCACGCCGTAGAAGACACCCGGCGGGTCGAACGCCCAGAAGCCGATCGCGACGGCCGCGGGATCTAAGACGAGGTCGATCGCGACGGTGGCTGCGATGGCGATCGGGATTCTCACGGCCGCGCGATCGACCCACGAGCCAAAGACAAGCAGCATCAGCAGGTAGGCGTTTAATACGAGCGGGATAAAGAACAACGGCAACGCGATGGGGACATCGCCGAGTAACATCGGGCCCAGTGAGATCGTATACTCGAATGCGCCGTAGGGCCAGTCGGTCCTGACGCCCACGATTTCGATGGCGTAGGTGTAGATCGTCAAGACGGAAAGACAGCCAAGTGCCCACCAGCCAACCCTCGGGAGCAAGCCTACCAAAAGCGGCGAGCGCATCACCATCGTCCCAAAGAGGATCAAAAGCGGGTTGTACGCAAGCGGCTCTGGCAACAGCCCCTCGGCGCTCGCCACCAGCGTCACCGCCCCCACAAACGGGAAGAAGACGGCGATCGTAAACCGGTTTTCGCGGATTAGCTCCTCGAGCCGACGCTGGAGGGTCGCTCTCGTGGTTGATTCGCCGACGGCCTCCGGCGATCGCTTGCCTGCGTCACTCGAGCCCGCACCACCGTGGCCGACGTCACTATCCATTGACCATCACCCACAGCGCACCGATCGTCAACCCAGTCCCGACGCCCGTGTTGATCGCGGGAAACCACCAGTAGGCTCGCGAGACGTCGACGCTCGAGGCAACGATCGACACAACGAGCAGCGGGTAGACCGCAAACGCCGCGCCGAGTCGCACGTCGAGTGCGCCGAAGGCCACGGCGGCGGCAAGCCAGCAGACACCACAGTAGGCGTAGGTCTTCGGCTCGCCGAGTATGGTCGCGGTCGTCCGGATACCGGCTGCCCGATCGGGGACGATATCGGGAATCGCCGAGAACGTATGCATCCCCATCGCCCAGAGCCAGCCGCCGGCGATCGCCAGGACGGGCGGTTGGCTCCCCGCGAGTGCCGCATACGCCGCGACACCGGGGGCGATATAGAGGCCGTTGGAGACCGAATCGAGCACCGGCGTCGTCTTAAAGCGGACCGGCGGAGCGCTGTAAGCTGCCCCCAGGATCAGAAAGACGGCGATCCAGGCAAGTGCTACCCCAGGCAAAAACGGGACGAACACCAGTGGGGCCAGCGCGCTGAGGGCCACGACGACCGGAACGAACCGCTGGCCACCATAGCGGGCCTCCTTCTGGTCTTTTTTTGGGTTTTCGGCGTCAATCTCCCGATCGAAGATGTCGTTTATCCCATACAGAAAGACGTTCGCCGGCAAAAGAAAGTACACGAAAAGCGCGACCGCGGCCGGCGCGAACAGTTCCTGTTGACTTCCGGCCGCGTAGGCGACACCGACGACCACCGGCCCAGCCAAATACAGCCAGAACCGTGGCCTCGAGAGTACAAGCAGGTAGCGCAGTTGTTCGCTGCGCCCAGTCAGCGCGCACTCGCCGTCACCGCTTGCCATCTCGCCTCTCATCCGTGATCTTCGAGGACGTATTCGGCGGTGAGTTTCCCGCTGATCAAACACATCGGCATGCCGATCCCAGGCGTCGTGTCTCCGCCGACGAAGTAGAGTCCGTCGACCTTTTTCGCCCGGTGTGGCGGCCGGAAAAGCGAGGTCTGCCGAAGCGTATGCGCAAGCCCGAGGGCAGTCCCGTCGAAACTGTTGTACCGACTGGCGAAATCTTCCACCGAAAAGCGTTCCTCGAGGACGACTCGATCACGCAGGTCCGTCCCCGTATTCGCGGCCAGATCCTCCAGGACGAGGTCGCGATACTCCTCACGAATTTCGGGGGTGTCCTCGAGGCCGGGCGCGATCGGGACCAGGACGAACAGCGCGCTGTGACCGTCGGGGGCAACGTCGTCGTCGGTTGCCGAGGAGACACAGACGTAGTAGGCCGGATCGTCGGGCCAGGCTGGCTCGTCGAAAATCTGTTCGAAGTGCTCGTCCCACTCCGTCGGGAGAACGAGCGTATGATGGGCGAGTTCGTCGACATCGCCCTCGACGCCGAGATAAAGCAAAAAGGCAGATGGCGCATAGGTTCGAGACTCCCAGTAGTCGGTGTCGTAGCCCCGGCGTTCGGGCGGTAGAAGCTCCTGTTCGGTGTGGGCGTAATCTGCGTTGCTGACGACCAGATCCGGGCGTAACGCTCCGGTGGGCGTCTCCACGAGAAACGCACCTTCCCGGCCTTTGATCTGGGTGACCGGTCGGTCAGTTTCGTACTCGACACCTAACTCGCGGCCGAGGTCGACGAAGGCGTCGACGACCTCTCCGATCCCACCCTCGGGATACCAGACGCCGAGGTTGAAATCGACGTGGCTCATCAGATTATACAGCGCCGGCGTATTCGTCGGCGAGCCACCCAGAAACACAAGCGTATACTGCATGATCTGCTGGAGTTTCGGATGCTCGAAATAGTTCTCGACGTGGCCCTGCATCGAGCCGATCAGCGACAGCCCACGGGCGTTTCGTGCGACATCTAAGTCCATGTAATCCCGGAGTCGGGGCCGATCTTCGTAGACGAAATGACGCATCCCGATCTCGTAGTTCTCCTCGGATTTCTCGAGATAGCGCTCTAGGGTTTCACCTGCTCCTTGCTCGTACTCCTCGAAGATCGATTTCGTCCGCTCTAACTCGGGCGTGATGTCGACCTGGTCACCATCCTTGAAGAAGATCCGATAGTGGGGATCGAGATGGGTGAGCTCGTAGTACTCACTCGGCGTCCGATCGAAATCGTCGAAAAACCGCTCGAAGACATCGGGCATCAGATACCACGACGGCCCCATATCGAACCGGAACCCATCCCTCTCGAGGCGACTCGCCCGTCCGCCGAGTTGTTCGTTCTGTTCGACCACACGAACGTCGGCTCCCGCATCGGCGAGATAACAGGCCGTCGAGAGGCCACC